>JACREV010000178.1 GCA_016218095.1 Deltaproteobacteria bacterium
GAAAAAGGGCATACAGGGAGGCGACACACTCGCCTCGCGCCTTGAGAAGCACCCGGCGGTATTCACCGGCCTTTACTCGAACACGGTCAGGGCTGGAGAGGCCTCGGGCGCGCTGGAGGCGGCGTTAGAGAGGCTCGGAAGGCTCCTTGAGGATTCCGAGAGGCTAAAGGACGAGATAAGGTCCGCGCTCATGTACCCGTGCGTGCTCGCCGCGACGGGGGTTATCTCGCTCTCGCTCATGCTCTTTTACGTTGTGCCGAAGTTCGCCGTGGTGCTCGATGAAAGGACCGCCCTGCCGCTCCCGGCAAGACTGCTCCTTTTGGCGAGCGATACGGCGCTCTCCTACTGGTGGGCGTTCTTCCTGCCGGTCTTTGCGCTCGCTGTAGCGGCGTATTACAGATTCGGCACGGCTCCAGGGCGATTGAGGCTCGACGCATTGAAGTTAAGATCGCCGGTCATCGGGGATATAGCCCGCCGCGCCGCGACGGCCCGGTTCGCGCGGACCCTCTCCGCGCTCCTTAAAGGGGGGCTTCCGGTCCTTGAGGCGATGAGGATAGCCGGGGGGGCGTTTGGAAACGCCTCGATGGAGAAGGAGATAGGGCCCGCGATCGAGGGGCTTAAAAGGGGCAAAGGCATAGCCGCGTCGCTCGCCGAAAGGAAGGTCCTCCCGGATATAGCGCTCCACATGATAACCGTCGGGGAGGAGACCGGCAGGCTCGACGACCTCTCGGAGAGGCTCTCCGAGATGCTCGAAAGGGACGTCGGCTCCTCCATAAAAAGGACCGTCGCCCTGATGGAGCCGGCGATCATACTGGTCATGGCGCTGGTCATAGGGTTCATGGTCGTCTCGCTCCTGCTCGCGGTCTTGAGCATGAACGAGATGCCGTTTTAGGGAGGCCGCTTATGGTGCGTAGCAGTTGTTTACACGATAAAAGAGGGTTTACGCTCATCGAGCTCATCGTAGTCGTTATGATCATCGGGCTTCTGGCGGGGCTCGTCGCGCCGAGGCTCTTCGGCAAGGTGGAAATGTCGCGGCAGAAGGCGGCGGAGGCGCAGATAGAGCTCCTCGGCGCGGCCCTCGACCAGTTCAGGCTCGATACCGGACGCTATCCGGCGACCGACGAGGGGCTCTCGATGCTCGTCGCGAACGGCGCGGGGATCGACAACTGGTCCGGCCCGTACCTTAAAAAGGACCTCCCGAAAGACCCGTGGGGGAGGGATTTTTCATACAGGTCGCCGGGCGAGCACGGCGACTACGACATCGTCTCTTACGGCGCCGACGGCAAGGAAGGCGGAGAGGCCGAGGCGCAGGACATCGTAAGCTGGAAGGGGCTCGACTGATGCGCGCCGCGTCCGCCCACGCGGGGTTCACGCTCCTTGAGCTCCTCCTCGTCCTCGTAATACTCTCGGTCTCGGCGGCGCTCGTCTCGCCGAGGATAGCCTCAAGCATCGAGTCGATGAGGACTAAGGCGCACGTGAGGAGGCTCCATTCCGCGCTCGTGCTCGCCAGAGAAAAGGCGCTCCGCGAGCGAAAGGACTACCGCGCCGAGATAGCCTCCGAAGGCGCGTCCTTCGACCCCGTTGTCGCGGGCGGGGGGTCAAGCTGGGCAGGGTCGATAGAGGCTGTCGCGCCCGCGAGCATCGTCTTTTTCAGGACGGGCGGCTCGAACGGGGGGCGTATCGACCTGCTGGATAAGAAGAACGGCTCGGTCTACTCGATAGAGGTGGAGACAACAGGCAGGATCAGGAGCGGGGTCGGCCCGTGATTAATGAAGACAGGGGTTTTACTCTCATCGAGGTCCTCGCCTCGGTCTCCGTAATGGGGATAGCGCTACTCGTCATCATACGGTTGCTCTCCGGCTCTCTATCTCTCGCTGGCGGCCTCAACGCCTACTCCGGGCTCGTCATGGAGGCGAGGGAGAGGATGAACTCGCTTCTGCTCGACGACTCTCTCGTAGAGGGGACCTCAGGCGGGGTCACTGAGGACGGCATTGAATGGCAAGCCTCGGTCGTTGGTAATAGCGGCGCGGAAGGAGATCCGGCCCTCATCAAAATCGAGGTGCGCGTCACGGATGGAAGGAGGAGCTATACGCTTACGACACTCAAGGCCCCGCCCTCCGCGAAAGAGGCGGCTTAAGCCTCGCGCGGCTTCAGTGGGCGAGAGTGGCTTTACGCTGATTGAAGCGCTCGCCGCCATATTCATCTCTGCGGCCCTCGTCGCGGTCTTCGCGGCATCATTCAGAGTCGGCCTCGATTCGTTCAGGAAAGGGAGCTCCGCGGTCGAGATGGAGTCGGAGAAGAGATTCGTCGTGAAGGCCCTGGATTCGGGGATAGGCTCGGCCGTGCCGTTCAGGGAAAGATATGGCGACGATGCCGCGCTCGTATTCAGGGGAGGGGCGGCGAATTTAAGCCTCGAGACCGCGTGCGGCGAGGTCGAGCCCATTACATGCGGGGGGACAAAGCTCGTCGCGTTCGACTCGACCGCCCGCGGGCTTATAGTGAGCGCCATGACGCTGCCTCCGGCTCCGGGTTCGGCCCCGGCGATAACATCGGTCTACGGGGAGGTCGAGGACCTCTCATTCGAGTACCTGGGCGGCAATTCCTGGCGCGGGGACTGGGACGCGGCGGCTGAATCCGCCCTCCCGGAGGCGGTGAGGGCGAGGGTTTCATTCAGGGACGGGCAAAAGACCGTATTCACCATACTGCTCCGCGCGTCGATAAGGGCGCGCGCGGTAGACGAGGGCGCCGACAAGGGGACGAATGAATAGGATACCGTCATGGAGGACCGAGCGCGGGTTCTCGTTCGTCGTATCCCTATTTTTTATCGTGCTCCTCATGACCATAGCCGGGGGGCTCGCGTACAGGGTAAGGGCAGAGGCCTCCGCGATGAACAACTTCAAGGACGAGACCCAGGCGTATTACCTGGCTGTAGCCGGGCTCAACAGGGCGATAGCCGAGATAAGCGGCGACTTTGCCCTCGTCGTCGGCGCCGAGGACGGGAGCGCCCTCTTCGCCGTGAAGAACGACGAGGGGTATTCGATACTCCGGGCCGAGAGGGAGTTCGCCCTCGGGGACGGAACGGTTTCGTATTCAATAGAGGACGAGAGAGGCAAAATAAACCTGAACACCGCCAAGAGAGAGACGCTCTTCGAGCTCATGAGGCTCTTAAGCGTCGACGGCGCGGATAGCGGGACGATAGCGGACGCGATAATCGACTGGAGGGACGAGGACCACGACCCCGGTCTTGAAGGGGCCGAGGACGATTACTACTCTTCTGTCAATAGCCCATACGGGGCCAAGGACGACTCCTTCGATTCGACGGGCGAGGCGGCACTCGTTAAGGGCATGACAAAAGAGGTCTTCCACGGGACGGATGATACGCCGGGCGCAAGGGCCTTTCTTACCGCATATGGAGACGGCAAGGTGAACATCAATACGGCTGACGAAAAGGTCCTTGTTGCCGCGCTCGGCGCGGGCACTGCGGCGGAGATACTCTCAAGGAGAGGGACCGGTTTTTTCGAGAGGCCGGTCCACGGCGGAGAGGTAACGTCCGGCGTTTTTTCCATAACGTCCAGGGGGACTGTGCGCGGGCTTGAAGTGGCGCTCTCAGCCATAGTTGAAAAGCGCGGTGACAGGGCCGTGGTGCGCTATTTCAATACGGGGCGCCGTTCCTGATGGACGCGATCGGCATCGACATGAACGACGGCCCATGGGAGGTCGTTCATCTTAAGACCTCTCTCTCAAAGGCGCGCTTTGTGGGTAGCTTCACGGTAAGCGAAGGGACGGTCCGGGAGAAGGCAGAGCGCGTAAGGGATTACATGAACGGCAAGCGCCTCGGCACATGCCCGCTCGCCGTCGTCATGCACGGCGCGGCGTTGAGGGTCATAGAGGTCCCGGCGGGCAGTGACGCCGCACTTGAGTCGGCCGTCGGTTTCGAGATAGAGCGCCATCTGCCGTGCGCGCGGGATGAGGCGGCGTATTGCTGGAGGGTAACGGAGAGGAAAAAGGGGGTCTTCTCGGTCCTCATCGCGGTTGCGCTAAAAAGCGCGGTAGAGGAGACCGGGCGCGTATTCAGGGAGGCCGGGTGCGGAGAGGTTTCCGTGCTCCCGCGGGCGATAGCCTTAAGCGCGGCGCTCAAAGCGCATGACGAAAGCACTGCCGGGGCCTGCGTCGTAAGCGGAGGAGAGAGCGGGCATATAGATTTTTTCGAGGGCGGTTTCCCGTATACTTCGATCTCGGTGCAGAATGGAAGGGATATGGCGGGGGCGATAGAGGCGGCGGTCGCGAACCGTTCGCGCCTTAAGGGGAGCGCTACGGAGAGTCTTTTGTCGTGCGGTTTGGCGGAGATCCCGTCCCTGGACATTCCTGTCAGGACAATTGCGGGAGGGACCGACACGTCCCGCCTCGTCGCCTACGGCGCGGCCGTGTCGGTCTTGAAGGACGGGCGCGCCCTGTTCTTCAGAAGGGAGGACCGTGGCTTGCCCCATTCGGGCGCAGGGCGGCTCGGGTACGCGGCGGCCTCTCTACTCGCGCTCTCGATCGTCTCGGTCCCTCTTAAGGACCACTTCGACCTCTGGAGGGTGGGCAGACTTGTCTCGGCCCTGGCTGTTGAGAGCGAGGCGCAAAAGCCGCGTCTGGCGCGGCTTAAAGAGATGGACAGCGCGGTCTTCGCGCTCGAACGGGTAAAGGGCTCAACCCTCGTCCAGATCGAGCTGTTGAAGGCGCTGACCGAGGCCGCGCCTTTGGAGACGCATCTCACCTCGTTGGATGCGCGCGCGGGGGGCGAGATATTCATCGAGGGGCTCTCGCGCGACGCCTCGGCCTTTTTTCTTAAGCTCGAAGGGAGCGGCTTCGTGGAAGGGGTCGAGTTCACCGGCCCTGTAACGAGGTCCGAAGGGATGGAGCGCTTCAGGATGAAGGCAAAGGCCGTTCCTTATCGGAACATGAAGGCGAAGAGATGAAGGCGATGGCGGGTATTCTGGATCTAAAGCCGCTTATTTCCTCAAGGTGGATAAAGCCGCTCGGGTTGTTTCTTGCCGTCATCGCCTCCTTTTACCTCTACGAATACCATAAATACATCGAAGGCAGGATAGGAGAAAGGATGCGGGAATATTCGGACGGCGCCGCCCTTTTGGAAGAGGGCGCGGGCATGCAGGGCCGGGAGAGGGAAGTAAGGGCGAGGCTCGACGAGCTGGAGGAGGGGCTCGTAAGGACTTCCTCTGCCGCGAAGGCCGCCTCCCTCATCGAAGGGGCGTTCAGGGAAGCGGCCTCAAAGAGGGGTGTTGAGCTCGTCTCGAAGAGACGTCTGCCTTCGGTCCCTGAGAACGGATACGTCCGCGTGCCGATAGAGTTCCAGGCGCGCGGCAGGACCGGCGTTGTAAAGGACCTCCTCTACGACGTCTACGCGTCGAAGGAGACGATAGGCGTAAGCTCGGTGAGGATCAGGCGCATAGATGACCGGGGGACGATAGACGCGGTCTTTATAATCGACGGGATGATCAAGGCGGGTGATAGAGTTGAAGCGGCCGATTGACCTCCTCCCCTCGGAGTTGACCGGCAAGGGACGCATGCTCCTTAAGCCCGCGCTTGTTTTCGCGTCTTTGGCGTCAATGGTCTTCATCTACTCGGTCTGGGCGAGGCCCCTTGAGTTAAGCGGGGCGCGGATAAAAGCGGCGCCCCGCGGGGCAGGGGGCGCGATGAAGGCCGTATCGCGCGCCGAGTCTGACGTGATAGCGGAGAAAGACCTCTTCAGCCCCGCCAGAAAAAGGTATGAGGCCCCGAAGACCGTGAAGGCGGAGCCCCCCCCGCCCCCGCCTCCCCCTCCGAAGCCCCCGCCTCCGAGGCTCAAGCTCGCCGGGACGGTGCTCCTTAACGACGGAGAGGCCGCGCTGATAGAATACCTGGGCGCGGGGCAGTCGCCCCCGGGCTATTACAGGGTCGGGGATTCGATCGAGGGCTTCGTCGTCCGCGAGATAGGCAAGGGGCTCGTCCTGCTTGAAAGGGACGGCGAGACGCTTAAGGTGAATATGAGCGGGTCACAGACCGGAAATGACGGCAGGGGGACGGGCCGCAATGATCAGCCGAGGGACATACCCGCCGGGCTTCTGCCGGCACGCAGATAAAAAAATACGCGAGAAAGGCTAAGAAGGGCGGAAGGTGAGGCAGAGGCCGTTTTTACGACTGTTTTTGGCGGTGTTGCTGGCGCATATCCTTATTTTCGGCCCGTCGCTCCACGGCGCGTTCGCTGAAGACGCGGAAGAGATCGTCCAGGACGACGCTCAGGGCGGACCTGGCGAGGACGTAGCCCCGGAGAAACCCCCGGAGATGCAGGCACCTCAAGGCATGCCAGGCAGGGTCAATGAGGCCGACGGTCCCGCCGGTGTGCAGGTGATGACGCCGGAGGCGGCGGCTGAAGAAGGGGTGAAGCCGCCCGAGAGGCCGTTCTTTCAGCCTTACGCGCCGAGACAGGGGAGGTACGGCAACCCGGGAGACGTCCAGGGGACCGCGGTCCTTAATTTTTCGGACGCGGGGCTGCGCGATATCCTGCGCACCATAACCGAGCTTACCGGAGAGAGCTTCATCATATCCCCCGGCATAAACGCGCGGATCTCGGTACAGACGTCGAAGCCGATCCAGAGGAAGGACGTCTTCCAGGTCTTCGAGTCCATACTCGAGGCGAACGGCCTGGCGGCGGTCAAGGCCGGCCAATACTATAAGATCGTCAGGGCCGAGAGCGCCCGGCAGAGGCCGCTCGACATATACTCGGGGAGAGACCCAGAGGAGATACCGGCGGGCGACAGGGTCATGAACCTCGTCGTCCCGGTAGAGTTCGTCCCGGCCTCGGAGCTCGCGCAGGTATTGAAGCCCCTACTTTCAACGGCGGGTTCCGTAACCGTTCTGCCGAGGTCGAATACGCTCCTTGTGACAGACACGGCGTTCAACATAAAGGGGCACCTTAACCTCATAAACGAGCTCGATTCCGACGCATTTGCCAGGATGGAGGTCGCATTCGTGCAGGTGAAAAGCGTGGACGTGAAGACTTTAAAGAAGGAGCTCTCCGAGATATTCTCCGCCGTGGGACTGGGCAAGGAGACCCCGCAGCTCGCGATAGTGCCGATAGAGCGCCTTAACAGCATCATAGTGCTCTCATCCACCCCCGAGCTCATGGCGGGGGCGAAGGAATGGATCGAGAGGCTGGACAAGGCCACGGCGACCGAGGGCTCTTCCATACACATCTATTACGTAAAGAACGACAAGGCCTCGAACATAAAGGGGCTCATCGAGGACATATACGGAGGAAGGAGGTCGGTTCCGATATCCGCACCTACCCAGGTGGCGGCCTCCCCCGGCGGGATCTCCGTGAACGTCGGAAAGGTCGATTCACCTGTCCCTGCAAAGGGGGGCGAGCCGGTCGGCGACGTGTTGCGCATCTACATATATGAATCGACCAACGCCCTCATCATACAGTCGTCGAGGAGGGAGTACCTTGAGATACTCCCGACGATACAGGAGCTCGACAGGCCCCCGAAGCAGGTGCTCATCGACGCGCTCATAGCCGAGGTCAAGCTGGATGAGTCGACCAAGTACGGCATACAGTGGTCGATACTCTCCGGGAACACCAACGTCCAGCAGTCGACCGGGATAGTCTCTTCGGTGCTGGAAGCGAAGGACGGCGGCATAACGACTCCTGCGGGGGTGGCCGCGCCGTCGGGGCTCTCGATCTTTACGACCGACGCGTCCCGCTTCTTCTCGGTCATACAGGCGCTCGCCTCAGAAGGCGACGTCGACGTGCTCAGCAACCCGCATATCGTGGTCAAGAACTATGAGAGGGCGACGATGAACGTCGGAAGCGACGAGCCCGTCGCCACGCAGTCGACGCAGACCGAGGTCACCGGCACCGCCGGCATCATCCAGAACATCGAATACAGGAAGACAGGCGTCATACTCACGGTCATACCTCAGATAACGGAGGGCGGGATGATCGCCATGACCATAAGGCAGGAGGTGAGCGACAAGTCCACCGACAGGACCGTCGGCAACGCCGTCTACCCGTCCTTTACGAAGAGGGAGGCGGAGACTTCCGTGGTTGCGAGGGACAGGGAGACGCTCGTCATAGCCGGGCTCATACAGGAGAAGAACGACGACTCGTCCTCGGGCATACCGCTCCTTAGCAAGATACCGGTGCTGGGCGCGCTTTTCAGGTACACCTCAAGGAATTCGTCCAAGACGGAGCTCGTAATACTCCTTACGCCGAGGATAATCTCGAGCCCCGAGGACGGGATGACCGCGACGAACGAGGTGAGGGAGAGGCTCGAGGGGCTGAAAAAATTGCTCGGGAGAAAAAACGGCAAGTGACCCGGCGGAGATATCGGGAAATAAAAAAAGGCCTCCCTCGGGAGGCCTTTTTTTTACTACGCGTTCTCCATCTCTTCGGCTACGTCCGAGGGCATGTCGAGCTCGAGCTCTGTTATGGCCTCCTCGCCTACGGCCTCCTTGGTCGTGTGAAAGACCGTGTCGACGAGCTCCCTCGCGTTGTCATCATTCAAGTTGAATTCAGCGCCTATTTCGGAAATATACTCTTCCATCGTGATGTCTATGGGGCGCGCCTGGTGGCCTCTGAGCCTCTCGTAGGTCAGCGGCTCCGGGAGCCGTTCGATGAGCCTTTTCGCCTGCTCCTCTTCCATGGAGCTGGCCAGTATCCCGAGGACCGCCTTTACAGCCGCGTCGGCGGTCTCGATGTCGTCGAAGTAGCCGAGGTTCTCGACATCGCTTAAAAACTTCTGGTATTCCATCCCTTTGCCTCCTTCCTTGAAACGCGCGATATGCGCCGTATCCGGAAATCCTACTTCAAGTTAAACACAGAAGCCCCTTTTGTCAAACGTCCGGCCCTTATGGTTTGACTACCCGGTCCCTTTGTGGTAGTTGATAATTATGTGCGTGAAGGAGAGCCGCAGGACCCCCTCGACGTATCCGCGCCCCGCCGGCTCGGGCGCGAGACCCCGTCTTTCAAGGATGGCTTCATGAGCCTTCCCTTATTTGCCGATGATTACCGCCTTAAGCTTAACGAGGCCGTCTCGATGCTCGGCGCTCCCGGCGTATCCTCGCTCTTCGATATCCTTAAAAGCGAGTCGCTTGCGCGCGGCTTCACCTACCAGAGGACCGGCGGCGTCATCGAGGCTATCCACCTCATGCTCATCCCGTCGGTATTCACCGCGGAACAGATAGGGTATTTGAGCGTCGTCGCGCACGCCATCCATCGGGGCATGGAATACATAAGCAGGGCGTGGGGCAAGGACGAAAGGCTTCAAAGACTCCTCCCGTTCGAGGAGGAGGAAGGGGCATGGATAAGGTCCGTAAGGAAAGACCCCGGCTCGCCCGACCCCCTCTGGTACAGGCTTGACGCGCACCTCGATATGGACGCGCCGGACTGGCAGGAGCGCATCTCGATATTCGAGATAAACGCCTGCGCCGTCGGCGGCATCCATTACGGCCCCACCGCCGAGAGGCTGTTCCTCGAGGTGATCGCCCCGTTTTTGAAGGAGAGGCTCGGAAGGCTGCCGCGCCTCACAAGGGGCCCGGACGCCAGAGACCTCCTCTATCTGCTCGCCGCGCGCCACGCGCGCGCGATAGGGCGGCCCACGCTCAACTTCATATTCTCCGAGGACACGACCGCCGAGGAGGGTATCACAGAGGGGCCCTACATTGTAGAGTACCTCAGATCGACGGGCGTGAACGCGCTTATCGCGGACCCGAGAGAGTTATATATAAAGAGGGATGGGATCTGGTACAGGGACACGCCCGTTGACGTCGTCTACAGGAACTTCGAGGCGAGGGAGATAATCGAGATGGAGCGCGAGGGCATTGATACGAGCGGCATAAGGCTCGCCTTCGAGAGGAATCAGGTCATCTCGTCCCTTACAGGCGACTTCGACCACAAGGCGATGTGGGAGGTCCTCGCCTCCGGCGAGTTCGACGCGTATTTCAACCCGACGGACGCCGCCATATTCAAAAAACACCTCCCGTGGACGAGGGTCGTGGGAGAAAGAAGGACACTCGGCCCCTTTGGCCGCGAGGAGGACCTCGTCAGCCTCTTAAGGAACGCGCGGGAGTCGCTGGTACTGAAGCCCGACCGCCTCTGCGGCGGATACGGCGTGGCCATAGGAAAGAACATGTCCCCTTCAGATTGGGATAAGACGATCGACGAGGCCATGCGAGGGGACTGGGTCGTGCAGGCATACTCGCCTCCAGAGATATCGAAGTTCCCGGTGCTTGAGAACAATGTTTTGAGCCTCGAAGACCACAATATCGTCTACGGGCTTTCATCCACCCCGGACGGCACGGGGGTCCTCGGCAGGGTCTCAAGGGAGGGTGTCGTGAACGTCGCTCAGCAGGGCGGGCTGATGCCGGTCTTGAGGCGGGGAGACGACGGCCTTAAAGACAGCGTAAAGGCGCCTCTTTCCGGGGCAAGGGCATGAAGGGGCTTTTCGTCTCCATACTCGCGCGCCTTAAAAGGCTCGGCGCCGACTACGCCGACATAAGGCACGAGCGCATAACGACCGAGTCCCTTCAGGCGCTCGACGGAGAGGTCGAAGGCTTTTCAACAGATACCTCCGCCGGGGTCGGCATAAGGGTCTTATATAAGGGGGCATGGGGGTTTGCCGCAACGAACGTCGTAAACGAGGCGGGCGCGATGAAGGCCGCCGAAGAGGCGCTCGCAATCGCAAGGGCCTTCTCCGCCGTGAACGCGGATAAGGTCCGCCTATCCGAGGCCGAGCCGTTCGTCGAGTGTTATTCGACGCCTTACATAATCGACCCCTTCAACGTCTCGCCGGAGAGGAAGATATCCCTGATCGCCGGGGTCACCGGCGCGGCGTTGAAGGAAAATGGAATATCCTCCGCCGAGGCCTTTCTTGAGTTCTCGAAGGCGGAAAAGGAGTTCTTCAGCACCGAGGGGGCCGTCATCACGCAGACGATATTGACGAGCGGCGGCGGCTATCATGTGATAGCCGGGGACGGCGACGACGCCCAGGTCCGCTCGTACCCGGACGGCCACCACGGGCTCTTCGCCACCAGAGGCTACGAGCTCTTAGACGAGCTCGACTTCATGGGCAACCTCCCGAGGGTGATCATTGAAGCCCGTTCCCTCGTATCCGCGCGCGAATGCCCAACGGGCGCGAGGGACATAATAATAGACGGCCCTCAGCTCGCGCTCCAGATACACGAGTCTTGCGGCCACCCCTCCGAGCTCGACCGTGTGCTCGGCGCCGAGCTCGGCTTCGCCGGCGGGAGCTTCCTTACGCTTGATAAGCTTGGGGCGTTCAGGTACGGCTCCCCGATAGTGAACATATACGCGGACCCGAACGAGCCCTTCGGTGCCGGGAGCTACAGGTTTGACGATGAGGGGGTGAGGGGCACAAGGGTCGACCTCGTAAGGGAAGGCGTCTTTACCGGCTATCTCACCTCGCGCGAGACGGCCCCCTCCATAGGAGGCGCCTCGAACGGATCGATGAGGGGAGAGGGATGGGGAGGGCTCCCGATAATAAGGATGAGCAATATCTGCATGGAGCCGGGCAAGGGGACGCTCGTTGACCTCGTATCGGACACGAAAGACGGCCTCCTCATGTCCGTGAACAGGAGCTGGTCGATAGATGACAAGAGGCTCAACTTTCAGTTCGGCTCCGAGATAGCCTGGGAGATAAGGAACGGAAAGCTCGGGCAGGCCTTCAGGAACCCGGTCTATTACGGCACTACACCCCGGTTCTGGGCCTCCTGCGACGCCGTATGCGGCAGGGACGATTGGCGGATATGGGGGCTCAACAGCTGCGCCAAGGGCGAGCCCCTGCAGACCGCCCACGTCGGCCACGGCGCCTCCCCCGCGCGCTTCAAGTCCGTGGAGGTGGGCGTGAGGAAGATATGATGAACGGACTGCTCAAGGACAGGCTCATCGAGGAGGGGGAGAGGATAGCGGGAAGCAAAAGGGCCGATACGATCGAGTTCGTCGCAAACCGGGAGTCCTCATCCACTTTGCGGTTCTCCTCGTCGCGTTTCCACCAGGGCATATCGGTCTCGGACGCGTCGTTCCACATAAGGGTAACGATCGGCAGGAAGATCGGGGTCGCCTCGACGAATTCGATTGAACGGGACGCGTTGGACAGGTGCCTTGACGAGGCGTTATCGATAGCGCGCTCGACGAGGGAGGAGCCGTTCCTTTTACGGATCCCCGGGCCGTGCCGATATGCGAAAATCAGCTCCTTCTTCGAGTCGACGGAGCGCGCCACGAACGGAGAAAAGGCGTTGCTCGTCTCAACGGGGTTTAGAGACGCCGGGCGCTCGGGCGTACTCCACTCCGGCGCGCTCTCAACCGCCGTGGGAGAGATAGCCGTAGTGAATTCCAGGGGGCTGAAGGCCTGCCACCCGTATACCTTCGTGCACTTGAGCTCCGTGGCGTCGAAAGGCGACGCCACCGGGTTCGAATCCGCCGTATCGAACGACCTTACGGAGATCGACGTAAGGGGGCTCATGAGCGCCTCCGCCGGGACTTGCCTTAAATCGTCATCTCCCGGGGAGTCGAAGCCCGGCGTCTACCGGGTGTTGCTTGAGCCCGCGGCCGTAAGCGAGCTCGTCCACTGGCTCTCCTACACGGGCTTCGGCGCAAAGGGCTTCCATGACGGGACGAGCTTTGCAAGCGAGAGGCTTGGAGAGGCGGTAACAGGGGAAAAGGTCACCATATATGACGACGGGCTCGACGCAAACGGCATGGCGATCCCGTTCGACTTCGAGGGCTCGCCCAAGAGGAGGCTCTCGCTCATCGACAAGGGGGTGGCCTCCGGGGTAGCCTATGACAGCGTCACTGCGTCGATCGAAGGCAGGGAGTCGACCGGACACGGGCCCTTCCCCGGAGACAACGAGGGGCCGTTCCCCGAGCATGTATTCATGGAGGGCGGGGACGCGGCGGCCCCCGACATGCTCCCGCTCCTCGGAGACGGCATACTGGTCAAATCCTTCCATTACGTGAACGGGCTTTTGAACCCGAGGGAGTCCCTGATGACCGGGATGACGAGGCACGGCACGTTCCTCGTAAGCGGCGGCGCGGTAAAATGCGCGCTGAGACCCATGAGGTTCACCGAGAACATCCTCGAGGCCTTCCGCAGGATCGAGGCGGTCTCGAGAGAGACGGCGGTCTACCCCAACGGGTCCTTCCCTCTGGGCTCGGTCTCGGTCCCTTATGTCCTCATAGACGGTTTTTCGTTCACCTCATGATTTTTATCCAGGTCAAGGCCCCTTTTTCCTGAAAAGTGGTATACTAAAGCAGGAGGGGGAACACGGGGAACTACAATGGCGATCAGGTCCAAGAAGATACTGGTCGTGGATGACGACGAGCTCATCCGCGAATGCTGTATAGAGCTCCTCTCCAACAGCGGATACACCGTCGACACCGCCTCCAACGGGATGGCGGCGATAGAGCGGCTCGGCGCGTCTACCTACGACCTCGTCATATCCGACGTAAACATGCCGCTCCTTGACGGCATCGGGCTCTTTCTCTCGGTTTTGCGCGAGTTCCCGTACCTGAAGGACAGGTTCTTCTTCATGACAGGCGACGTGGCGGAAGGCGCGGAGGGGCCGGTCTTGAAGGGGCTCGGCAGGAAGGTGATAGCCAAGCCCTTCAGGGCAAAGGAGCTCCTCTCTACCGTAGACGCCTGCCTGAACCCTCTTAAGTATTCCGTCTGCGAATGGCCGAAGAGGAGGTCCGAGAGGTTCGCGTTCGTCGCCGACTGCACGGTGGAGTTCGGCGAAGGCGCCGTAAGGCTCTCGGCGCGGGTACTCGACATCTCGGAGAGAGGGCTCAAACTCAAGTACCCGGGAGAGCCGAAGGGCGCGGATATGGACGCCGGGGTATACATAAAGGGACTCGACCTTAAAAGGACGGGACGCGTCAAATGGTCCCGCTCCGCTGAAGGCACGGTGATCTCCGGCATTGAGCTTACCGAGCCCCTGCCGGTCTCCTCGGTCCTGGGCAAGAGGTAACTCCCCGGTCTATCCGGCTCTTCTTTCATAACCAGCGGGTGAAAACATCCGTTTTCCTGCTCCTCCCTCTTTATTTCGCATCCTAAGTCTGCTAAAGTACCTATCGTCTGGACGGTAAACTCCGCTCATCCGGGACCTCGAATGGCTGTATCGTTACGGACCAAGATAGTCTCAAGCTTCTCCCTCGTCTTCGCGCTCCTCTCTTTCCTCGGACTCCTCTCCCTTTAAAGAAGGCCGACAACGCGCTTTACAGGGCCAAGGAGGCGGGCAGGGACAGGGTCGAGCGCGCCTGAAAAGAGAAGCATTTCATTAATTTAGACTTTAAAGCGTTTAAAACGCCCGCCTCAATCCACGATGCACACACCTCCTTTAATACCTTGACGAAAAACAAGTTTTAGGATATTACTATTGTAAACATTGTTTTAAAGGTCTTTTCAGACACGCCCCTGACGGCGGGGGCTTTAAGGCAGGATGCGCGAGCTACATCCTTCAAGTCAACTCATAAGAGGATGGGACATGACGCCGTGCCCCATTGTTCTTCGAGATGGACGGAAAAAGGCTGAAACTCATATCGGAGCTTGTCTCCGATGGGACAGGGTTACGCATACAGCCGGAAGATTACACCCATGCCTTTGAAGCCGCCTCAGGGCGGGCGCGTCTTTTAAGCCTTTCTTTTGTAGACTACCTGAACCGCATCCAATCACACGCCCTCATCTCGCAATTGCGCTCACCGGGAAAACTGAAAAAAGACGGACGAGAGGGCCATGGACGCGGGCCGCTGGTTGCCCGCGCCCCACGGGCTACGGCCTTATATACTTGCGTGAAAGGCGGGAGATGGGACCAGGCAAAGAGATACTCATAGTGGAAGACGACGAGGAGCAGGCGCAAGAGCAGAGAAGGCTCCTCCTGGAGAACGGCTACTCCGTAAGGGTCGCCAGGAACGGGGCCGAGGGGCTCGACGCCATAAAGGAGAGGGCGCCGGCCGTCGTCATAAGCGACATAGTCATGCCGGTCATGGACGGCTACGAGATGTGCAGGCGGGTGAAGGACGACAGGGCCTTCCGGGGCATCCCGTTCATACTCCTCACGACGCTCACTGATACGGAAGACATCATAAAGGGGCTGAACGCCGAGGCCGACAGCTATGTCACGAAACCCTACGAGCCGGGGTATCTCCTCAAAAGGGTCACGGCACTCATCGAGACCCCGACGCAGTACAGGAACAACCCGGATGAGAAGTCCGTGGAGATATTCTACAACGGCAAGGCCTACTCGATCAGGTCCGGACGCGGGCAGGCGTTGAGCCTCCTGCTCAGCACCTATGAGAACGCGATACTCCAGAACAGGGAGCTCAACAGGACGCAGGAGGAGCTGAAGGCGCTGAACGACCTCCTGGAGGAAAAGGTAAGGGAAAGGACCGCGGAGCTTACCGCCGAGGTCTCTGAACGTAAGAAGGCCGAGGCGGCGCAGAAGGAGGGCGAGAAGAGGCTCGGTTCGATAGTCGAGACCGCGAGCGACGCCATCATCTGCATGGACGAGCGCGGTCTCGTCTATCTCTGGAACAGGAAGGCCGAGGAGATGTTCGGGTACGCCGCCTCCGAGATACTTGGGAGGTACATGCACGACTATATCGTCCCGGAGAGGCTCAGGGAGAGGGCGAAGGCCGCCATAACCGCATTTCTCAGCACCGGCAGGGGGCCTGTAATAGGCAAGACAATAGAGATCGAGGGCCTGAACAAGGACGGGACCGAGTTCCCGGTAGAGGTCTCGGTATCCGCCATGAACATAAAGGGCAGGTGGCACTCGACGGGCATCATACGCGACATAACCGCGCGCAAGGCCGCGGAAGAGAGGCTCCGGCAGAAGATAGAGGAGCTCGAGAGGTTCAAAAGTGCGACGATAAAACGGGAGCTCAGGATGAAGGAGCTACGCGTAAAGATCGAAAAGCTCGAAAAGAGGAAATAGCATGGGCTCGAGGATAAGGACGAAGCTCTTAAAGATATTCGCGCTCGCGCTGATCCCTCTGGCGGTGCTCGCGGTTTTAAGCCATTACAACCAGAGGTCGATCTACAAGGCAACCGTCAGGGTGAGCGCCGTCTCGCGCGAATCGGCGCTCGTCAGCAATCTCCAGCAGGCGCTCGACAGGGCGATCATGCCTTCGAACGACTACATCATAACAGGCAAAAAAGAATATGCGATCGAGTACAAAAAATACTCGGCCGAGATGGAGCGTCTGCTCAAGGAGGCCGATTCGATCCACGACGGCTTTGACGGCGCGGACGAGACGGTGGCCGAAGAAAAAAGGATATTAAAGGGATTGAAAGAGTCCTGGGGGAACGTAAAGGATATTTCAGCAAGGATATTCTCCATACAAAAGCCGGTCGGCAACAGGGAGGCGGCCGAACTCATGGAGGAGATGGATTACAAGTGGGGCGCCAACGCCATAGCCCTCCTCGCCAGGTGGCACAGGATAGACGAACTTGAGTCAGCCGAGGCCTTTCTAAAGGCCGAGGCCGCTTGGCGAAACGTATGGATAATCATGGGCGGGGGCGTTGCGGCTATCGCGCTCCTGACCATGTACTTCGCGTATTACTATTCCGGCGTCTTCGTCGAGCCCATAGAGCGCCTCCGTGAGCACTCCCTCAGGGTGGCCTCCGGCGACTTTGCGTCAAAGGCCGGTATAAGGACCGGGGACGAGCTCGAAGACTTATCCGATGCGATGGACAGGATGTCCTCCGAGCTCTCGGCCCTCTACGGAGAGCTCGAGCGGAAGGTCGAGGAGAGGACGAAGGAGTTGTTTGATGCAAACATGGAGCTAAAGGCAGGGGAGGAGCGCTACAGGGACCTCTTTAACGGGACGAATGACGCAATCTTCGTCCATCCTGTCCCAGGTGAAGGCGAGCCGATGAAGTTTACCGACGTTAATGAGACGGCGTGCTCTCGGCTCGGTTACTCGCGCAAGGAGCTGCTGGAGCTCTCGCCCTATTTAATCGACGCGCCCGGCCATGAGGCCGGGCGCGAGGCCGCCATACGGGAGATAGTTCAAAACGGTCACGCCATATTCGAGATGGCCCACGTGGCCAAGGACGGGAGAGTGATACCCGTGGAGATAAGCTCAAGGGTCTTCGAGCTCAAGGGCGCTCAGATGACCCTCTCCATCGCCAGGGACATATCGGAGAGGAAGAGGGGCGAAGATTTGCTTAAGGAGCAGATAGCCGAGCTCGAGTTGTTCAGAAAGCTTACGCTCAAGCGGGAACTCCGCCTCCGGGAGCTCAAGGACAGGATAGATGCGCTTGAGAGGGAGCTTAAAGGCGCAAGGGCCTGAACGGCTCTGCATAAAGGCGAGACCATGCCGGACGACGTGTCGGAAAAAAACTTGGAGGAACGTGAAAAGGAGATCAGCCTCCTAAAACGCGACCTCTCGGCCAAGGACTCAGAGATAGAGCGCCTGAAGGAGGCGCTCCGGAAGTTCGAGGAGCGCGAAGGCGGGCTCGAGGACGAGAGGAAGGCTATCATCTACATGCTCGAGGACATCAACGAGTCTACCTCGAAGATAGAGACCGCCCGGAAGGAATGGGAGGCGACCTTCGACGCCATCTCGTCCCCGCTCTTCATCCATGACGAGGGCTTCAGGATCGTGAGGGCGAATGCCGCTTACCAGAAGGCCGCAGGCGTGCCTTTCAACGAGATAATAGGAAGGCCCTATTTCGAGGTCTTCCCCAGGACCGGGGCCCCCCACACGGTATGCGCCTCGTTCAAAGAGAGGCGGAAAAAGGAGGAGGGCGCCGATGTCGACGTGGAGGACGAGGTCGCCGCGCCCGAGCTCGGCAGGGTATACAAGGTCAGGTTCTACTCCGTAAAGAGCCAGAGTTCCGATGGTTACAACGCCGTCCATGTGATGGAAGATATCACCGAGGCCAAGAGGGCGGAGGAGGCGATAAAGGAGGAGATGGAGGTGACCTCCCACCTCCTCATGATAGCCGAGGCGACGGCCAAGACGACCGACATGGATAAGCTCATGGAGGACGTGGTGCGGTGTAATTCCAGCATCACTCACTCGGACGTATGCCTCTCTTATTTACGGGACGAATCCTCCGGCGTCTTCAGGCCGTCGCAGGAATTCGGGCTCGACCGCGCGTTCCTGCCTTTTTTCAGGACCGAGCCGTTGAGCGGGGCCGAGGGCATCGTAAAGACCGCCGTCGAGACCGGCGAGCCGGTGGCCGCGGTGACGCCTCAGGGCGGGTGCGCGGTACAGGGCCTGCCGCTCAAGTGGGTAAAGGACGCGAGGACCGTCGTAGTCGTCCCGCTCATGAGCGCGGGGCACAACCTCGGGCTCATCGTCTCCATGTACCTGGCCGAGAGGGATTTCGCCGAAAGGGATATCCGCGTCATGAAGGGGATATCCCATCAGGTCTCGACCGCCCTCGAGCAGGCCCGTCTCCACAGGTACTCGGTCGATAAGGCGATGGAGCTCTCCCACAAGATAGAGACGATACAGGTGATGAACGAGATAGACCGCTCGATACTCTCAACCCTCGAGCCGGACGAGATACTCGAGACGGCGGTGAGGATGGTATCGAGGCTGATAGCCTCTGACAGGGCTACCGTCGCGCTCGTTGACAGAGAGAGCCAGGGGTTCAAGTATGCATCGGGCTTCGGGATCGCCTCCATACAAAAGGGGGCGTTGATCCTTTTCTGCGATACCGACGCCTCGGATGTCGTCTTCACGGGGCGTCCCCAGTATGTCCCGGACCTCTCGGAGTCGGGCCCGCTCCTTCCGCTTGAGCAGAAGTTCCTGAAGGAGGGCTTCCTCTCACACATCAGGGTGCCTCTTACGGTGAAGGGCGAGGTGATAGGCGTTCTGACCGTAGGCTCCAAGAGAAAGGCCGCGTTCACGCCCGAGGACCTCCAGACTTTGGAGAAGCTCTCATCCCAGATAAGCATCGCGCTCGAGAACGCGAGGCTCGTATCCGACCTCCAGGAGCTTTTCCTCGGGACTGTCAAATCGCTCTCCTCGGCCATAGACACGAAGTCCCCATGGACGGCCGGACATTCCGAGCGGGTCACGGCTTACGCCCTTGCGATAGGCAAGGAGATGGGGTTCTCCCAGAAGGAACTTAAAGACCTCGAGCTCGCCGGGCTCCTCCACGACATAGGGAAGCTCGGCACGTATGAAGCGATACTCGACAAGCCCGGCAGGCTGACCGACGAGGAGATGTCCATAATGCGTGAGCACCCGGCAAAGGGCGCGGCGATACTCGAGCCGATAAAGCTCCTCAAGGAGATAAGGCCCGCGATCAAATACCACCACGAGTATTACAACGGGACAGGATACCCCGAGGGCCTCAAGGGCGAGGCTATCCCGCTCTTCGCCCGAGTACTTACCGTCGCCGACACCGTCGACGCCATGGCCGCCGACAGGCCGTACAGGAAGGGGAGGGCTCTCCCCGACATAATGGCCGAGCTCGAACGGTGCTCGGGGACCCAGTTCGACCCGAAGGTCGTCGCTATTTTCAAAAAGCTCCATGACAGGTCGGAGATAAGGGTTACCGCCGCGAGGATAGCCGAAGGCGCGCCGTGATCCTCATGCCCCTCCAGAGTCCCTTTTCTGGCCCGAATCGTAGATATTGACATCCTGCCCCTGTTCATGTAACCTTATTAGCCTTGCATCAGGGCATCAGCCCCGGAACCCCTTGTTTTGTATGGAATATAACGGGGCTGTGGCGGTATACTATTCTTATCTTTATCCAAATCGAGCCTGCCGGCTTCAAGCAGACCTAAAGGAGGACAAAAAGTGGGAAAGAACGTTGCACAGAAGTTAATAGACGGCCACCTGGTATCCGGGGAGGCCGAGCAGGGTAAAGAAGTAAACATCAGGATAGACCAGACTATCACCCAGGACGCTACAGGCACCATGGCCTACCTCCAGTTCGAGGCTATGGGCGTGCCGAAGGTAAGGACCAAGCTCTCTGTGAGCTACGTCGACCACAATACGCTCCAGTACGGCGGGTTCGAGAACGCCGACGACCACAGGTTTTTACAGACGCTCGCCTCCAAGTTCGGCATCTATTTTTCAAGGCCCGGCAACGGCATCTGCCACCAGGTGCACCTCGAGAGGTTCGGCGTGCCCGGGCAGACGCTCCTCGGGTCTGACTCCCACACCCCGACATCCGGCGGCATAGGCATGCTCGCCATAGGCGCGGGCGGCCTCGACGTCGCCGTCGCCATGGGCGGCGGGCCTTTCAGCCTCACATACCCGAAGGTCGTCCACGTGAAGCTCAAGGGCAAGCTCAAGCCCTGGGTATCTGCCAAGGACGTAATACTCGAGCTCCTCCGGCGCATGACCGTAAAGGGCGGCGTCGGCAAGGTCATCGAATACGGCGGGGAGGGCGTAAAGAGCCTATCGGTCCCGGACCGCGCGACCATCACCAACATGGGCGCAGAGCTCGGCGCTACATCCTCGGTATTCCCGAGCGACGATATAACGAGAGAATTCCTCGCCGCGCAGGGGAGGGAACAGGACTGGGTAGAGCTCAAGGCCGATGAGGACGCGAAGTACGACGAAACGATAGAGATAGACCTCTCCAAGCTCGAGCCGATGATAGCGAGGCCCCACATGCCGGATAACGTCTGCAAGGTCTCCGAGATAGAAGGCATGAGGGTAGACCAGGTCTGCGTCGGGAGCTGTACAAACTCTTCCTACAGGGACTTGATGCTCGTATCCGAGACCTTCAAGAAGGGCGGCTTCAAGGTCCACCCCGAGGTCTCGATGACGATCTCCCCCGGCTCCAAGCAGGTCCTCGACATGCTCGCGCTTAACAAGGGGCTCTCCCACATGATAGAGGCGGGCGCGAGGATATTGGAGGCGACGTGCGGCCCGTGCATAGGGAACGGCCAGTCGCCCCCGTCCGCCGGCGTGTCACTCCGTACCTTCAACAGGAACTTCGAGGGCAGGAGCGGCACCAAGGACGGCAAGGTATTCCTCTGCAGCCCCGAGACGGCGGTCGCCGCGGCGATCTACGGCGTCATCACCGACCCCAGGAAGCTCGGCAAGTACCCGAAGATAAAATTTCCGTCTAAGTTCCTCGTCGATGATTCGATGGTCGTGCCCCCGGCAAAGGACCCCTCGAAGGTGACGGTAGCCCGCGGGCCGAACATAAAGGAGCTCCCGAAGCAGGGCGCTCTCGGCGATACCCTCAAGGGCAAGGTCCTCATAAAGCTCGGCGACAACATCACGACCGACCACATAACGCCTGCGGGCACCTGGCTCAAGTACAGGTCGAACGTCCCGAAGTATTCGGAATCGGTCTTCTCCGCGATAGACGCAAAGTTCCACGAGAAGGCGAAGGCCGCCGGCGGCGGTTTCGTCCTCGGCGGAGAGAACTACGGTCAGGGGTCGTCTCGTGAGCACGCGGCGCTCTGCCCCATGTACTTAGGCATCAAGGCGATAATAGCCAAGAGCTTCGCCAGGATACATAAGGACAACCTCGTGAACTTCGGCATATTGCCCTTGACCTTCGCGAGCGCCGCCGACTACGACGGGATAGACGACGGGGACGAGCTCGAGCTTACGGGTCTTAAGGACGGCCTCACCTCCGGCGACACCGTGACCTTGAAGAACGTCACCAAGAGCAAGGAGATAAAGCTTAAGCACGGGTACTCCCCGAGGCAGATCGAGACGATCCTCGCCGGCGGCACGCTCAACTACACGACCGCGAAGGCGAAGTAAGCCGCGTCTTAAAACGAACTGAAAAAGGGCTTCCGGGAAACCGGAAGCCCTTTTTTTATGCCGCCTGGATTTTAAAAAAATAAAAAAAGAGCTTTAACCCCTCTCCCATTGTGGGAGAGGGCCGGGGTGAGGGGGAGGATAGCCTGCTTACTTAAAGACTTTCAGCAGGGCCTCAGGGAGTTTCGGTAAAGTCTCTCCAGTGGGCGTATACGGCACCTCCGCGAGCACCGGCGCGTACCGCTCTATCTCGGAGCGGTTGTATCGTACGCTCAGGCCGTCCTCTGAGGGCGAGGGGTTATTGAGTATCACGCCAGCTATACCGAGCCCGCGCGACCTCGCGCACTCGCAAGTCAAAAGCGCGTGGTTTATGACGCCGAGCCTTGAAGCGGCGACTATCACGAGCCTCATTTTCAGGCGCTGGGCGAGGTCTGCCATCGTATGATCGTTATTCAGGGGGACGAGCAGGCCGCCGGCGCCTTCGACGAGGATTATTTCGTGAACGGCTGAGAGCGTTTTGAAGGCAGACTCGATTCTATTCAGGTCGATCTCGACGCCTGAAAGCCGCGCCGCCACATTAGGCGAAAGTGGAGGAGAGAACCTGTAGGGGTTTATGATGTCGAGGGGGTCGTTCGAACCAGCCGCCTCTTTCAACGCTACAGCGTCCGCCGGGACGAGCGAGCCTTCGACCTCAGCGCACCCTGTCTCGACGGGCTTCATGACGCCTGCGTCTATCCCGCCGGCCTTCAAAGAGCGCGCGATGAGCGTTGAGACGAAGGTCTTGCCGACGTTCGTGTCCGTCCCGGTTATGAAGAAGGCTCGCGCCACTATTCCCCGGTTACCTTACTGATGCTGTCGAATACGATCTTCATGATCTTTTTTATCTCAGCCACGGTCACGCTCAACGGCGGCATGACGACGATGACGTCGCCAAGGGGCCTTATGATGAGACCCTGCCCCCGCGCCTCCAACGCGACGCGGTGTCCGGTCCTCTTGCGGGCAGGGAAAGGCTCTTTAGTAGCCCTGTCCTTCACAAGCTCTATGCCTGTGACAAGCCCCATGTGCCGCACGTCTCCGACATGGGCGAGTGTCTCGAACTTTTTAAGTATCTCTCCGAAAAGAATCGTCTTCGGCTTCATCCTCTCAAGCACGCGCTCTTTCTCGAATATATCGAGGTTGGCGATAGCCGCCGCGCACCCGAGCGGGTTCCCGGTATAGGTGTGGCCGTGGAAGAAGGACCTGTATTCGTCGTACTTTCCGAGAAAGGCCCTGTATATTTTTTCTGTCGTAAGGGTCGCCGCAAGCGGCATGTACCCGCCCGTTATGCCCTTAGCGAGGCAGAGGAAATCCGGAGATACGTTTTCGGTATCGCACGCGAACATCTTTCCGGTCCTGCCGAAGCCGACCGCGACCTCGTCGGCTATGAGGAGGACTCCGTACTTCCGCGTGAGGCTCCGCACCTCTCTCAAAAAGCCCGGGGGCGACACTATCATCCCGGCCGCGCCCTGTATGACGGGCTCGATTACGCACGCGGCGGCCTCATGCGCGTGTTTTTTTAAAGTCTCTTCAAACGCCTTCAGGCACGCCAATTTGCAGTCTCCCTTGTCTTTCCCTACCGGGCACCTGTAGCAGTAAGGGTAAGGCGCGCGGATGGTCCCGAAGAGGAGGGGCTTGTATTTCTTTACGAATATGTCTATCTCTCCGACAGACATCGAGCCGAAGGTGTCGCCGTGGTACGCGCCGGTGAAGGCGATGAACTTGCGCCTGTTAAAATCGCACTTCGCCTGCTCCCAGTACTGGAAGGCCATCTTAAGAGCGATCTCGACCGCGGTAGAGCCGTTGTCAGAGTAAAAGACTCGGGAGAGCCCCTTGGGCGCGATACCAACGAGCCTTTCGGCGAGCTCTATCGAAGGTACGTTCGATAGGCCGAGGAGTGTCGAGTGGGCGATATCGTCGAGCTGTCTTTTTATGGCGGAGTCGATCTCTCTCTTCCTGTGACCGTGGATATTGACCCAGAGGGACGAGACGCCGTCGAGATATCGAGAGCCGTTTATGTCGATAAGGTAGTTGCCCCTGCCCTTCTCGATTATGAGCGGGTCGGAAGCCCCCCACTCGCTCATCTGCGTGAACGGGTGCCAGACGTGCCGCTTGTCTATCCGGGAGAGCCTCTTCTCCCTCGCGTTTTTTTCCATCACACCCTCTTCCTCGCAACGATGTATATGAGCTCATAGGTGGCTATTATGCCGGAGCCCTCTGCCGGGAACCTCCTTGAATACGACGCCTCAGCGCCTTTGAGTAGCGATGCCGACGGCCCCTTGCAGTCCTTTGAGACAGGCGAGGCCCCGATCTGCTTCAATGTGACGAGCAGGTCGCGTAGCGTCGAATAATGTTTTATAACGGTCTTCTCTTCGGAAAAGACGGTCTCGAATCCGGAGGCCTCAAGGAGGCGGAGGGCCTCATCCATATTCGTGAACCGCGCGAGGGCTTCAGAGCCCAGGCATTCTCTCAGTTCATGTAGTGTCGCCGGGCCGAGAGTGGAAAACACGAAGAGCCCGCCCGGCTTCAATACCCGCGCCGCCTCATTGAACGACAGCCCCGGCTCGGTCCACTGGAGGGCGAGCGAAGAGGCGACGGCGTCGAAGGCCTCGTCCCTGTAAGGCAACTCTTCGAGGTCTCCCGCTGAGAGCCTCCCCCCTGTCCACGGAAGAGTTTCCCGCGAGTATTCGAGCATCGGGAGCGCTATGTCGACGCCGAATACGCTAAAGCCTTCGTCTTTTATAAAGGCAGACAGCGCCCCTGTGCCTGAACCGGAGTCGAGGAGATAAAGCGGAGGCATCGATGGCGCGCCGGCGGCCGCGCCTGATTCCATCGCAACCGGGCCGTACTCCCTCACGAATCTCGATAATAAAGAGGCGACGACCCCTGCGGCCTCCCTCTGGAGGGTCGCGTACCCGTCGTAGGTCCGGGCCGCGCGGGCGAAAGATTTTTTTATAGCCGACTTCTCTATCATAAAATTTCGAGAAAACCCTTGAGCGTCCGGTTGAACCGCTCAGCTTCTGTTATAAACGGCGCGTGTCCGGCGTCTTCGAATACAGTAAGCGACGCCACCTTCATGCGCGACTCAAGGAATTTGGACGCTCCGACGGGCGTGACGGTATCCTTCCCGCCGTGGATGAGGAGGACAGGTACGCTAATGTTTTTCAATATCTCCCTCAAGTCGGTATTGAAGAGGGCCTCAAGCGCAGTCGTTATCCCGGCGTAGTCGAAGGCCGGAAAGCATCCCGGCACTTCGCCTTCGCAGTTCACGGGGCCGGGGTATTTGTAGCGCTTTACGAACTCCGTTGCCGCCTCTGTCTTCGCCTCCGCGTCCGTAAAGTTGAGCGAATAGAACCTCTCGACCGTAGAGGCCGCTTCCTTCTTCATGTCGAGTATCATCCTCTTTACGAGCGCCCTCGGTTGCCCCCAGGGAAAGTCGTCCTTTTCAAGGAAGCATGGGGTCGCGCCGACGAGTACGAGGGCCTTGAATTTTTTCTTTTCCTCTGCGGCCATCGAGAGAAGCGCCTGCGCGCCCAAAGACCAGCCTACGCCTATGACGGATCCGTCCGCGAGTCCTGAGGTGTGGAGCGCGATCTCATCGACTGCCGGCTTCAGCGACGGTTCGTCCCATTTGAGCCTGCCCCCGTGGCCGGGAAGGTCCAGGTTGATTACGCGCTCTATTTCGAGCGCGTCGACGGTCTTGCCCCAGACCGCGCTGTCTGTCGCCCAGCCGTGGACGAAGAGGATGGTGTTATCCATTGAGGGCGTCCTTTATCGCGCCTAAAGCGAGGTCGAGGTCTTCCTTAGCATGCGTTGCCATGGCGGTAATCCGGAGGCGTGAAGACCCCCCCGGGACCGTCGGCGGCCTTATCGCCTGTATGAATACGCCGGCCTCAAGGAGCCTCGCGCTCGCCCTTACGGCCTTGTCCGCCTCTCCGACTATAACAGGTATTATCTGCGTCGAGCCGGGCGTCTCGAAACCGGCGGCATTAAGCCCCGCTCTAAGATACTCGTAATTTGATTTAAGTCTCGCGCGCCTTTCAGGCTCTTCTTCGACGATATTTATCGCCTCTATCGACGCCTCGCATATCGCAGGCGGGAGCGCGGTCGTGAATATGAAGGTCCGCGACTTCGATATGAGGAGGTCGATAAGCTCCTTTGTACCTGCCACGAACGCGCCGAAAGAGCCGAGCGCCTTGCCCAAAGTCCCCATCTGTACGATCGATGGGTGAGAGACACCGAGTTCTTCGAGAGTCCCCTTGCCGTTTTTACCAAGTACGCCTGTTCCGTGCGCGTCGTCGATTATGAGAGTCGCATCGTACTTATCCAGAAGGCCCGCTATCTCTTTTACGGGTGCGATCGTCCCGTCCATGCTGAATACGCCGTCGGTGACGATGAGCTTCCTTTTTGCATTGGACTTTTTGAGGAGCCCTTCGAGTGAATCGACGTCCCGGCTCCTGTATCTCTTGACCTTTGCCAGGGAAAGCGCGCATGCGTCAATGATAGAGGCGTGGTTGAGCCTGTCAGAGAATATATCGGTCTGCCTGTCGGCGAGCGCCGTTATGAGGCCGATGTTTGCCGTGTAGCCTGAGTTGAAAACGAGCGCGGCCTCAGTCCCTTTGAACCGACTTATCCGCTCCTCAAGCGCCTCATGCAGGGCCGTATTGCCGGATACCAGGCGGGAGGCCCCGGC
>JACREV010000176.1 GCA_016218095.1 Deltaproteobacteria bacterium
CAGAGCCACGCTACGCAAGGCGATTTCGGGCAAACTCGGGACCCAGGCAATCATCCATTCAGATGGAATGAGCGGCTATGACGGCCTGGTGGACCTTGGTTATGCGCAGCATTACCGTGTCTATCACGGCAGAAACGAATTACGCCGAGTTCAAAGACCCCTCCGGCACCTGGAGGTCATGTTGCCGTTGGCGTCATAGGTGTAGGTTATGGTGGTCCCGTCGCCGTAGTCGATGGAGCTCAGGCGGTTTGCGTTGTCGTGGGTATAGGTAGCCGCAAAGCCCGGGGCGCAGGCGAGCAGGATAAGGACGACCAAGAAGGATATATATTTTTTAGGGTTCATGAGCACCTTTGAGGCAGAATCATGAGAATTATTTTAATGGTGCGCACGGCGCACCCGGCTGGCTGAGTACAAAAATATCAACGTCGCTCATTGAGCCACTCAGGGCCTTGACGCAATCCGTTTTTCTATTAACAAAAGTGTGTCTTGAAGATTGGTTACTCCTCCATCACCGCTAACATCTCTAATATACAAATAAAGGAGTTCTTTGAAGAGTTCATTCCTGGTGCTTTCTTTTTGGGCCACTTTTGTCAACTGATAGTAAACTGAAAATCTGTAAAAATTTTCAATTTGAGAATTATCCATCCCCTCAGTAATATTAGATGGCAGAACAGGACGTAATTTTTTATCGTGTAGAGAGCGGGCAAGATCATCTTCTGTCAATGTGGCCAATATTCCACCAACTGAGTCGACTTTTAGTGATGCCGTAAATCTATTTGTAAATAATGGCCACCTATTTATATCAGGCATCGGAATAGCTCTCTTGTTAAATCTTATGTCATGCAAAGTGAGAGCGAATTCATAGGCGCAATAATATTCACATGGCGATAATTCTTTTTGTTGTAGATTATTACATTCCCAAACATCTTTTATTATTGAGGCATCTCCTGGTTCGCCAAACAAACCAATGTATAATATCGCGTGTGATGAAAGGACATTCTTTGATTTATTACATTCCATCTTATTATAAATGTCCCTTATGGTTTTGAGCACTAAGCCTTGTGAGATACTCATGAAAAGTTCCGTATCTTCTCTCGATATCTCACGCTCGGAACGGTCCGTTTTTATGAGGATTGATGATAAGTCTTCGGCATATAAAGGATCTTGATTGGTAATTAAAATAAGCATCGATAAAAATAGAGCACCTATTATTTTCATTTTTCCATCCTATTTAACCAGCCGGGTAGGGTGCGCCGTGCGCACCATTTGATTTACTCTGCCCCTATGCCCTCGAACCCGACAACGCCTCCGCCCCAATCCGCAAGGTAAAGACCTTCATCGACAAACCTACGAAACGACGAATGCTTCCACTCCCCCGGCGAACGGACCAGCCCGTGCTTTACCGGGTTGTAATGTATGTATTCCACATGGCTGCGGAAATCAGGTTCATCCCTGACCTGATGCTCCCAGAAACGCCTTTGCCAGACCCCGGCCTCCCTTCTTTTTATCCGCGACCTGCTGAGCGCCGCTGTCTCCTGGCGCCCTTTGAATCTTTTTGTAAAACCTTTTTTGATCAAAGACCATCTGGCCGAATAATCCGCGTCGCCTTCCGGAAGCTCCCATATCGCATGCAGGTGGTCCGGAAGTATGACCCATGCTTTGATTTCAAAGGGTCTGTCTTGCTGAACCTCCAGGGTAGTCTCTGCCAGCGCACTTATCGAATCATCCAGACATAAGACCGGCTGACGCATGTATGTCACAACCGTAAAAAAGTAAACCCGTCCATCCCGAGACCTTCTGTAATCAGGCATATGGATGCCGTAACCTTATAAAATGGTGCGCACGGCGCACCCTACGCGGCTCGGGAATGACAGGTTTGGGGCTAATACGCTTTAACCAGGTCGGTCCCCGGATAATAGTGTTTCAATATCTCCCTGTAAGAGTACCCGTCCTCTGCCATGCCCTTTGCGCCCCACTGAGAGAGCCCCACACCGTGGCCCGAGCCCCTGCCCTTGAATACGAATAGCTCCCCGGTCTTCGAGACCTCGAAGAGGGTGGACTTAAGGCCGCTGTAGCCAACGGCCTTTCTCAGGTCCTCGCCGGAAATTTTAATAAAACCCCCTTCCGAGTCCCTTATGACGGCCGCCTTAACCCTCCCGGCCGAGGTGCGCTCTATTATCTCGACCTCGATGGGAGAGCCTATCCGGTGGCCGGCCTTCCTCAGATAAGCGGCAAACGCCTCGGCGTGGATGGTAAGCTCCCAATAATACTGCGGCGCCTCCTCGTCGAAGGGGCTCTTTACCGAGCGGAGATAAGGGTAGTCGTTAGCCCAGACCTCGATCGAGGCCTCGGTCATGCCCCCGGCGTTCGAGTGATAGACGGTAAGGGCGGGCTCGCCGCCAAAGGTCAGTATCTCCCCGGCGGTCTCCATCACGGCCCTCTTTGCCACAGGGTCTTCGGACGCCGCGCCTCCGTAGACCTGCCCCATAACCGTACCCTCTACATGGTACTTGTTCTTGGCGCGCCTCTCCCTATTGAATACGGCGTAGGTCCTGGCAACGACCGCCTGTGTCTTTATGACGTCGGCAGGCCACTTCGACGATATCTCGTTGTTTATTATCCCGGCGACGTAGGCCTCGAGGTTGAGCTCGTTTATGACCATGAGCCCGCCTCTGCCTTCGGCTATCTCTATCGAGCCCCTGTAGGGCCTGCCTTCGATGTAGACGAACTCGCCTTTCGGATAGATCCGGACCGGCAGTTCCTTCAATCGGCCGTTCAATCTTATCTCGTCCGGCCCCTCCCTCTTGATCGTGAAAGAGCCCCTGTCCGATGACTTGATTGTCAAGGTCGTCGGCCCGTTCAGGACGAGGATGCGGATCTTGTCGCCCCCCCTCGCCTCGCCCGGGATTATCCGGAGACACCCGGAGATGCAGACGACTATGAACAATATAAGGAGCCAGCGGCGTTTTTTCATGGAGTCCGAAGGTTGAAATAAAAACGTCTATTATGAAAGGCCCCTCGCCCTCCGCCCAGAAAGCGCGAAGGAGGCCTTTGAGGAAATCCGTAGCTTCAAATCTTCTGATTATAGGGAGCGTACCGCGAATAGGAGGACTATCCCCACTGCCATTATGACGAAGCCCAGTATGCGGAGCGTCCTCTCCGGCATCTCCTGGAGGACGAGCGCCCAATGCTTGACCGCCCTGGGGAAACCGAAGTAAGGTATGCCTTCGAGCACCAGCAGCGCGCCAAGGATGCTCAGGATCAAACCGGTTTTACCGAAGATGCCTTCCATCCGTTTTAAGTCGCTTCTTTAAGAGGACGTCCCCCGCCCCGGGGCTTATATGACAAACTTGGCGGCGGGCCTTGACGCCCAGGCTCCTTACCCCGCCCCCGGACCCGCCCTACTTCCCCTTGCACTTGCAGAGCTTCCGGAGGTAGCCCTTGAGTTCGGCGATCTCGGACTTCGAGAGCGTCTTGCCAAAGGGCGGCATGAGGCTCGACTTGCTCGTAGAGGGCCCGCCGTCCGTGATCGAGTTTATGATGTCCTCGTCGGTCAGCTTCTCCATCTCCCGCGCGCTCGTATGGTCGCGCGGGGAGACCGGCTGGTTCTCGGTCGCGTTCACTCCGTCGCCCCTGCCTTCGAGCCCGTGGCACTGCGCGCAGTAGAACCTGTAGTTTTCCTCGGCGGTCGCGGCGATTGCGCCTGTCGTTGCCGCCAGGGAGAGCGTGAACGCCGCGAAAGCCGCCAGCAGGGCTTTCTTACTCGTCATCGTCAATCAAGGCTCCCTACATAGGCGGAGAGGTCCTTCATCTCCGCGTCGTTTATATAACCTGTATAGTCAGGCATGTCCTTGACGGGCTTGAATATCTTCGGCCTTACCATGTACGCGTATATCCAGTCGGGGTTGAGCCTCTTTGAAGCGCCCGTGAGCGCCGGGCCGGAGAGCCCCCCGGCCTTGTTCCCGCGGACGATCACCTCGTGGCAACCGTAGCAGGCCTGCTTCTTTATGAATATCGCCCGGCCCTTTGGGTTGTCTCGGGGCTCGACGACCCCGTCCTTCACGTCCGTTGACTTTAACGACATGAGATAGGCGGCGACCTCGATCGCCTCTGCCGGAGAGAGCTTCGGGTGGTTGCCCGTGTTCTTCTTCGTAATGGAGTTGTACTCGAGCGGCCTTATTATTTTCGGGTCAACGAGCCACTTTTCAAGAAAATCCTTTTTAAACTTCGACCCCGCGTACCAGAGCTCCGGCCCCTTTTTTGCAAGCTGGTCTTTTATCGTCTTTTCCCGCGCGGGCCCTTCTATCTGGTGGCATTGAACGCACTTTTTCGCCTCAAAGGCCTTTTTGCCCTCAGCTACCCCAGCGAAGGCCGGGATGGAGGAGGCCGACAGGAAAAACGCGGAGAGGGCGAGCGACGAGATTACTTTAGATATACTCATGGACGACACCTTCAGGAAAGAAAGTCACGGATATGATAATTTAGGGGAGGGTATGTTGTCAAGCCATTTCAACGCCAAAACCATTGAAAAACATGGGGAAAAACACGCTCAGGCTATCTCGTACCTCTCCTGGTGGAACCTCTCGACCGGCTTTACGATGACCTTTTTCCCGGTCCTCCTCTCAAGCTCCTCGATGACCGAGGCCTGCGCGGAGATGAGTTCCTCCCCGACCGACGGGGAGACGTAGAGGAGCACCTTCTTCTTTCTCGAAGGGAGTTCCTTCAAAAGCTCCCTGTATATGTCCATTATAATGGTGTCCCTGGCCTTTACTATGCTGTTTCCGTCGCAATATGGGCAGGGCTCGCAGAGCGACTGGGCGAGAGACTCACGCGTCCTCTTCCTCGTCATCTCGACGATGCCGAGCTCGGAGATCTTCAAGATGTTGGTCCGCGCCTTGTCTTCCTTCAGCGCCTCCTTAAGGGCGTTGTAGACCTTTTCCCTGTCCGCGGCCTTTGCCATGTCGATGAAGTCTATGACGATGATCCCGCCTATGTTGCGGAGCCGGAGCTGGTAGACTACCTCCTTTACCGCCTCGAGGTTGGTTTTGAGTATAGTCTCATCCGAGCTCTTTTTCCCGACGTACTTGCCGGTATTCACGTCTATCGCGGTCAGGGCCTCCATCTGGTCGAGGACGATGTGGCCGCCGGACCTAAGCCAGACCTTCCTTTCGAGGGCGTCGGCGAGCTCTATCTCTATCCCGTGGGCGTCGAAGACGTCCTCCTCGCCCTCGTAGAGCTCGACCCTGCCGCTCAAGTGCGGCATGAACTCTTCGATAAACCTGGAGGCGCGCTCGAACTCCTCGCGCGACGCTATGACGAGCCTTTCTATGTCGGAGGTGAAGGAGTCGCGGATCGTGCGGAGCGTCAGGTCGAGCTCCTCGTATATGAGCGCGGGGGTCTTTGTCTCGGATTTTTTCTTGAGGATGGAGTCCCAGAGCTTTTCGAGGAAGTACATGTCGGCCTGTATCTCGTCCTTGCCCATGCCTTCACAGACGGTCCTTATGATGTATCCGTAGCCGTCCTTCCTGACCGAGGAGACGATATCGCGCAGCCGCCTCCTCTCCTTGTCGCTCGAAATCCTCCTCGAGATGGCGACCTTGTCGTAGGTCGGCATGAAGACGAGGTAACGTCCGGGGAGAGAGATATACGAGGTCACGCGCGCCCCCTTGGTGCCGATAGGCTCCTTGGCGGCCTGGACCATGACCTCCTGCCCTTCCTTTATGACGTCCTGTATCCTCGAAGGCCTTCTGTCGCGTTCCTTCTCTTTCTCTTCTTCCTCCTCGTCGAGGTCGTCGAACGGCCCCTTTATGTCGGAGACGTGGAGGAAGGAGGTCCTCTGCAGGCCAATTTCCACGAAGGCCGACTGCATGCCGGGGAGGACCCTGACGACCTTTCCCTTGTAGATGTTCCCGGTTATGCCCCTGTCCTTGTTCCTTTCGACGTAGAACTCGACGAGGCGCCCCTGCTCGACGAGGGCTATCCTCCTCTCGAACGGGTTGGTGTCTATGATGATCTCGGTTTTATTGCTCTTCAAAGGAGGTCCCTGGACGGAATTTTTACGCACGGATGCGGTCGAACGACGCACTGGTCTTGACGACGGGGATGAGGGACGCGTACTGCCTGGGGATATCAAGAAGAGCTGCGAGGATGTCGTGGGGCCGGGCGGTAGAGCCTTCGGCCTTCTTAAGGACGAGCTTCAATGTGCCCTCCCCGTGGACCGAGAGAGCTTCGACCGCCGCCCTTATGTCTATCTCCTTCGCCGCCTTCTCCTCCCCCTTGTCGACGCGTATCTTTAGAGAGTCCTTGTTGAGGAAGTCCCTTACAATCCCTTCAATCCGTTCAGAATCTATATTCAAGCCCAGAGGGCAATCCTTCAAGTCCATGAAATACTCTGTCAATATAGCAGAGGGTAGAGAAACTTTCAAGGAAAAGGCCTCCGCGCCCAAAACCTTGAGCCCGTCGGGGAGGACCTTGTTCAGGCGCTCCAAGGCCCCCGGAGCCGAGACGTTGCCGTCTTTCAGGAGCTCGATATCCATATACTCCTCCAGTGACTCGATGCCGACGGGCAGTGTCGACGAGAACGAGACCTTCGGGAGCGGGTGGAACCCCTGTGAATACTTGAGCGGTAGATCCGCCCTCTTTATCGCCCTTACGATCGTGTTTACGAGCTCGAGGTGGCTGAGATACTTGAGCTCCCCGGTCTTCGAGAACCTGAGCCTTAAGCGGAGAGTCTCGGGCTCGGGCGCGCTCCCGTACATTACTTTCTCGAGGGAGCCGTCGTCATCGACCGTAACGTTTTTTATTATTTTGTGGTCGCAGACCCCGCAGTTCGAGCACCTGTCTACCTTGCAGTCAGGGGTGCGGGCAAGGTCAAGAGCGGCCTTCATCTCCTTTAAAAGGAACTCTTTAGTGACACCGGGGTTCAGGTGGTCCCACGGGAAGACCTCGTCATGAGGCCTTTTTCTCGCGGTATAAAAATCCATCTCAACACCCTCTTCCGCAAAGGCGGCCTTCCAGGCGTCGAAAGAGAACCTCTCGGACCAGCCGTCGAAACGGCAACCCTTTTTAAAGGCGTTTAATATCACCCCGGAAAGACGCCTGTCGCCCCGCGCGAAGACACCTTCAAGCGACGACATCTTAGGGTCGTGCCACTTGAAACCCAGATTAAGGGAGCCGAGCTTCGCCCGGAGAACCCCCTGCCTCCTCGCGCACTCTTCCAACGATATCTGCGGCTCCCACTGGAACGGCGTGTAGGGCTTGGGGATGAAGGACGCGACACTCACGTTTATCTGCGGGGATTTTCCAGAGGCCCTTTTCCCTATGGCGCGGACGCACTCGGCGAGGCGCGCAATCTCCGATATATCCTCGTCCGTCTCGGTCGGAAGCCCTATCATGAAGTAGAGCTTCATGAGCTTCCATCCGAGCGAGAATACATCAAAGGCCGCGGCAAAGAGGTCCTCTTCCTTTATGCCCTTGTTGATGAGCTGGCGGAGGCGCTCGCTACCTGCCTCAGGTGCGAGCGTAAAGCCTGTCTTCCTGACCTTCTTTATCTCGTTCGCGAGCCTCAAAGAAAGCGTGCCTACCCGCAAGGACGGGAGAGATACAGCCACGCGGTCTCTCTCCACCCGGGACATGAGTCCGGTTATAAGCTCCTCTATCAGCGTATAGTCGCCGGTGGACAAGGAGAGCAATGAGACCTCGTCGTAGCCGGTGTTCTTCAACGCCGTTTCGACAATTTTAAGGATATTCGCCGGGGTCCTCTCCCTTACCGGCCTGTATATCGAGCCCGCCTGGCAGAACCTGCACCCGCGCGTGCACCCGCGCGCTATCTCAACGCTCACCCTGTCGTGTATCGTCTCCATGTACGGGATAACTGGCCTTGTCGGCAGCGGGAGGGCGTTTATATCAGGTACCGTCCTCTTGGTAATTTTGTCGTAGCCGGGTTTAAGCGGCGTTATCTCCATTATCGTCCCGTCTTCATAATAGAGAGGCTCGAAGAACGACGGGACATAGACGCCGGGGATGGAGGAGAATTTTTCCAGCACCTCCCCCCTCTTCCAACCTTTCTCCTTGCCAACGATTACGGCGTCGGCTATTTCAAGGACCGCCTCCTCTCCGTCGCCGAGGAGGAAAAAGTCGAAGAACTCGGAGACCGGCTCGGGGTTGAAGGCCGAAGGGCCGCCGCCAACGACGAACGGGTCGCCGTCTTTCCTGTCCCTCGAGAAGAACGGCACCCCGCCGAGATCCATCATCTGGAGGATGTTCGTGTACGAGAGCTCGTACTGGAGAGAGAATCCGAGTATGTCGAGATTTGAAAGCGGTATCGAGGATTCGAGGGTAGAGAGCCTGAGGCCCTTGTCCCTCAAGAGCGCTTCCATGTCGGCCCACGGCGCGTAGACGCGCTCGCAGGCGATGTCCTCGCGGGCGTTGAGTATCTGATAGAGTATCTGGAGACCCAGGTGGCTCATCCCGACCTCGTAGGCGTCAGGGAAGGCGAGGGCAAAGGTAAGCCGTACCTTCGAGAGGTCCTTTTTGACGGAATTGACCTCTCCTCCTATGTACCTCGAAGGCTTTCTTACGAGCGGGAGAAAATCTTTTATATTGCCCTGCATCTTGCTCCTTTAAATCTTTTACAGGCGGGGTTGGAAAACCCCGCCTATCGAATTTATTGTCATCCCCGCGTAAGCGGGGGTCCAGTGTCTTTCAGCAGGCCTGGTAACGGCATGGATTCCCGATAAAAGTCCTCGGGAATGACATGATATAC
>JACREV010000177.1 GCA_016218095.1 Deltaproteobacteria bacterium
AGCCCGCCGGTTGCGAGTAGTCCGCGTCTCGTTATCATGGGATTAGTATAGCAGGGTTTGGAGATTGGTATTGAAGGGATAGAGGATGAAATCTCAACGCATGAGGTGCTTTGGTCTTCTTGCCCTGCGCGCGCTTTTGCCAATAGGAGTTCTCTTGCCTCCTTGCACTCGTCCGCTCGCCCTTTTTATAAACAGAGCGTCAGAACACAGCAGACCAAGGCGCGACGCAGGACCGGCGTGAGGCGTACTTTTGGGTACGCCGCAACGACGGGGCCGAGGAGCAACACAGGTATGCGAAGTTATGACGCTCTGCGCTACTCCACGCACCCCTTGAGCTCCAATATCGAATCTATTATAAAGTCGCACCCGGCGCCCTCGAGCTCCTTTCTCCCCCTGAACCCGTAGGTGACGCCGATGGTCCCGACGCGCGCGCCTCTGCCCGCCTCGCAGTCTACGGGGCTGTCTCCTACTATGACCGAAGCCGAGGGCGCGACACCGAGCAAGGACAATACCTTCTCCACAGGCTCCGGGTGCGGCTTCTTGTTCGGGAGAGAGTCTCCGCCGAGTACCGCCCCGAAGTAGCCCTTAAGTTTCAGCTCGTCGAGTATCGCGACCGAGAGCGCGTGAGGCTTGTTCGTCACGACCGCCATCTTCTTGCCGCTGGTTCTCAGGTACTCCAGTGTCTCTACTACACCGGGATAGATAGTCGTCTCCACGACGAGGTGGCCGCCGTAGAAATCGAGGAACTTCAAACGAGCGGACTCGATCGACTCCGGAGCCTCTTCGGGCATGAGCTTCTCAAGGAGGTTTTTGACCCCCCATCCGATCGACTCTTTTATAACCTCCATGTCGAGCCTGTCGTAGCCCATCGAATGGAGGACCATGTTCGCCGACCACGCTATGTCCCTGCTCGAATCTATGAGCGTGCCGTCGAGGTCGAATATGACGAGGTCACCCTTCAGCCTCGATTCTTTTCCTGAGATCATCAGAACTCCCCCTTTAATTCTTAAGGCGCGTAAGTATAACATATCCGGGCCGTCCACATACAGTCCGCATGGGTTTGACCGGCCTCTCCGACGGTGTCATAATTAAAACAGGAAATTAAGGTGATTTTCAAACAAAAAGGGGGTGTGCCGGATGACAGGCATAAACTGGAAAGAGGATATAAGGGCCGCCGGACGGGAAGTCCAGTCCACGGGCAGGTTCGTCCTCATGTTTTTCCATCACTCCGAGTGCGGCGGGTGCAAGAAGACGATCTCCATAACCTTCAACGACCCGCGGGTGCAGGAAGAGCTGAACCACGGGTTCGCGCCGGTCCAATACCTCGTTACAAGGGACCAGGATATGACCGCGAGATACAAGGTAGAATGGACGCCGACGTTCATACTCGCCGACGAGTACGGGGTCGAGCTCGAAAGGTGGGTAGGATATCTGCCGCCGGACGAGTTCATCGCGCAGATCCACCTCTCCAGGGGGCTCTCCGAATTCCACAGGAACCGCTTCAGGGACGCCGAGACCGCCTTCGAGTGGATAATAGACAACCAGCCGGACTCTGAGGTCGCCCCGGAGGCGCGTTACTACATGGGGGTCGCGCTCTACAAGGAAACGGGCGACTCTTCCCACCTATCCCGCACATGGGAGGCGATGAACAGGAGATACCCTGGAAATTACTGGACCAAGAAGGCTTCAGCCTGGTCTTGATCGTCGGCAAAGGCGAAGCCGGCTCGGGGCTTTTTTTGTCACGACCGGCGAGACTTTACATGGCGGGCCTCTTTTGATAATATTTCAGTTGTTCGGTATCTATTGTCCAAAGGGGCGTACGCTTTTCGGCCCCGGCAGACCTGTCCAAACCTTTAGCAGGGTGTTGAAAAACACCATGCTATGCAATCCAGGGATGGATTGCCAAATTGCGAGACTTGAAAAGTCGAGCAATTTGTGAGGTTGGGCCGGATTCACTCCGGCCAAACCGTAGTTGAAAAAGCCATGGATGGACTTTTTCAACATCCTGTTAGAGCAGGCAAAATATGACCAGAAGGCCGCCCTGCGTGGCCGGGAGGTTCTACCCCGGCGATGCCGCTTCCCTTAAAAAGGCCGTCGATTCCCTCCTCGTCCCGGATATTGTAGCGGCCCCCGCTATCTCTATCATCGCACCGCACGCCGGATACATATACTCCGGGGCCGTCGCCGGTGCGGTATACTCCGCCGCAAAGATACCGGAGACCGTCGTCCTCATAGGCCCGAACCACACCGGCCTCGGCGAGCAGGTCTCGGTAATGGACAAGGGCGCCTGGGCGATCCCTACGGGGACGATGTACATAAACGCCGAGCTCTCCGACCTCATCCTCGAGAACGACCTCTTCACATCTGACAAGGCCGCGCACATGATGGAGCACTCCCTCGAAGTACAGCTCCCGTTCATAAGGGCGCGTAACGTTAAGACGACGATAGTCCCCATCACGGTCATGCACGCGGACTCATCCCTTTGCGCCGCGCTCGGAGGGGCGCTCGCCGACGCGATCAAGAAATACGGAAAGCCCGTCCTCATAATCGTAAGCTCGGACATGAACCACTACGAGTCAGAGGCAAAGACGCGCGAAAAGGACAGGCTCGCGCTCGAGCGCGTATTGAAACTCGACGCCGACGGGCTCCTCCGGGTGACGAGAAGCAAGAACATCACCATGTGCGGCGTTATCCCCGCCTCGATCGCCATAAACGCCTCCCGGCTCCTGGGGGCGAAAGAGGCTACACTCGTAAAATACGCCACCTCGGGCGAGACGAGCGGAGACTTCCAGCAGGTCGTCGGCTACGCCGGGGTCATCATTCAGTAACGGGCGCGGCGCCGCCTCTGCCGTCTCAAAAAGCTCCCGGCGCACCGTTTCCTTGTATGCCCAATCCCTTTACATTCGGAATAGCTTCTGTTAATATTTACCCTGCCGTTTTCATAAAGAATCCCTTTTAAAACAAAGATTTCGGCCTGTCTCGGACAGCCGGGGCTTCGCGCCCTCCATAAAACAAGAATTTATCCAGGAGGTCTCTGAATTGAATTTCCGTACTCGTTTCGCGCCTAGCCCCACGGGCTACCTTCACATAGGGGGCGCAAGGACCGCGCTCTTCAACCTCCTCTTCGCCCGGCACAATAAGGGCAAATTCATCTTGAGGATCGAGGACACGGACGTCGCCCGCTCGACCGAGGAGTCCATCAAGGCGATCCTCGACGGCATGGAGTGGCTCGGGCTCCACTGGGACGAAGGCCCGTTCTTTCAGTCAAAGCGGTTCGACCTTTACAGGGAGCACGCCTACAGGCTGCTTGAGGCGGGAGAGGCCTACCGCTGCTACTGCACGCCCGAGGAGCTCGAGGCGAGGAGGGAGGCGGCGATGAAGGAAGGCCGCCCGCCCAAGTACGACGGCAGGTGCAAAAATATACACGAAAAGCTGGACAAGCCCTTTGCCCTCCGTTTCAAGGTGCCTCCGGGGACGACCGTCGTAAGGGACGTTATCAAGGGGGCTATCTCCTTTGACAACTCGACTATCGAAGACCTCGTGATATTGCGGAGCGACACGACGCCTACATACAACTTCTGCGTCGTAGTCGACGACGCTACGATGGACATAACGCATGTGATACGGGGCGATGATCATTTAAACAACACGCCTAAGCAGATACTTCTTTACAAGGCGCTCGGCCACGAACTCCCGGTATTCGCGCACCTGCCGATGATACTCGGGTCGGACAAGACCCGCTTAAGCAAGCGCCACGGCGCGACTTCCGTCATGGCGTACAAGGAGATGGGGTATCTCCCGCAAGCGCTCGTAAACTATCTGGCGAGGCTCGGCTGGTCGCACGGGGACGAGGAGATATTCTCCATGAACGACTTGATAGAGAAGTTCACTTTAGAGAGCGTCGGCGCGTCCTCTGGGGTGTTCAACCCCGAGAAGCTCCTCTGGCTCAACCAGCATTACATAAAATCTACTCCTGATGACGAGCTCGCCGGTCTCGTAGCGCCTTTCTTTGAGGCCCTGGGCCTGAACGTATCCGGGGACGAGAGACTTCCGAAGATAGCCGGGACGCTCAAGGAGCGCTCAAGGACCTTGAAGGACATGGCCGAGTCCGGCGCGTTCTACTTTAAGGATAAGGCCGAGTACGACCCCAAGGCGGCAGAGAAGTTCCTGACGCCCGACAACGCGGAGCTGTTCGCGCTTGTAATCGAGAGGCTTGAACCCCTTGAGACCTTCGCACATAAGCCGCTCGAAGAGGCGTTCAACGCTATCCTCGCCGAAAAGGACCTGAAGCTCGGGAAGATCGCGCAACCTGTAAGGGTCGCCCTTACCGGCGGGACCGTCAGCCCCGGCATTTTCGAGATGATGGAGGCTTTTGGAAAAGGGACGGTGATAACGCGCCTGAAGGACGCGCTCGCGCACATGAAATCGGCGGCTCGGAAGTAGGACAGAGCCGGTAATTTCCTTGACTTATATTGGCAAAACTGGCTAAATAGTTGTTTGCTCAAATACTTTCCGTCCGACGGTCTAAGGCCCCGCGCGGGTCATGTACAACGAGGTTTTCAAGATGGGTCTTTTCAAAAAGGTACTTGTCGCCAACAGGGGCGAGATTGCGACCCGAGTCATCAGGGCCTGCAAGGAGCTCGACATCCCGACCGTCGCCATCTACTCGGAGGAGGACGCCACGTCCCTCTATGTCAAAAAGGCGGACGAGTCCTACATGGTCGGCCCCGGCCCGATACAGGGTTACCTTAACATCCACAGGCTCGTCGACCTCGCCACGAAGGTCGGCGTCGACGCCATACACCCGGGCTACGGGTTTTTATCCGAGAACCCCCGCTTCCCGCAGCTCTGCGAAAAAAAGGGCATCACCTTCATAGGCCCCACCTCAAAGACCATCGCCGAGATGGGCGACAAGGTAATGGCCCGCAAGATGATGAAAAAGGCCGGGGTGCCGATACTCCCTGGGACAGAGGACTCGCTAAAGGACGTGGACGAGGCGGTAGCCTTTGCCGAGGAGATAGGCTATCCCGTGATGATAAAGGCCTCGGGCGGCGGAGGCGGCAGGGGCTTAAGGGTAGCCCGCAACAAGGAAGAGCTCGTAAACCAGATATCGACCGCAAAAAAAGAGTCCGCCGCGGCATTCGGCGTCTCAGAGGTCTTTCTCGAGAAATATCTCGAAAAGCCCCATCACATAGAGTTCCAGATATTGGCGGATAAGCACGGAAACGTCGTCCACCTCGGAGAGAGGGACTGCTCGATCCAGAGGCGGCATCAGAAGCTCATAGAAATTACGCCGTCGCTCATCTTAGACGAAGGCTTGAGAAAGCGCATGGGGGAAGCGGCGGTTAAGGCCGCGAGGGCCGCCGACTACACCAACGCCGGGACCGTAGAGTTCCTCGTGGATCACAGCAGAAATTTCTACTTCCTCGAGATGAACACGAGGATACAGGTCGAGCACCCGATAACCGAGGAGGTCACGGGCATCGACCTCGTGAAGAAGCAGATAGAGGTCGCCGCGGGCAAACCCCTGGGCTTCAACCAGGAGGACGTGCGCGTTAACGGCTTTGCCATGGAGTGCAGGATATGCGCCGAGGACCCGAAGAACAACTTCTTCCCGTCCTTCGGGCGCGTAACGGCGTACTACTCCCCCGGAGGCATCGGCGTCCGCATAGACGGCGCCATATACAAGGACTTCATAATACCGAGCTAC
>JACREV010000175.1 GCA_016218095.1 Deltaproteobacteria bacterium
CCTTTGACCAGGTTATGGCGCCCAAGTCCCTGTTGAACTCGCCCTTCAAAAGCCCGGTAAGCCCCGAGAGGCGGACGAAGTTGACGAGGACGCCTGTCGGCCTGCCGCCATCCCCCCTTTCAACGACCGGTACGGCGATGATGATGCCGGGCGTGCCTCCGAAGTCATGCTCCGTAATGAACGGGGCCCTTGTCCCGGCCATGAAAAACGGCTCCTTTGATACATCCGCGCCGGCGTAGCCCGGCTCAGTCGACGCTATTACCCTGCCGTCGAGTGAGACGACCGAGGTGCGCCCTATCCCTTCGTCGAGGACGAGCTTCTCCCTCGCCATGTAATCGCCGAGCCTCTTCGACGCCCCCTTGTCCCCGGAGGCGTACCTCTTCATCTCGGCGCGTATATGGCCGTCGGTCGAGAAGTCCTGGGCCCGCCTCTTCGCCATCTCGAGATATTGATAGACCTGCCCCTCATAGGCCTCGGCCATGACGGTGAGGTCGTCGAGTATGCTCTTTTTCAGGTGCTCCTTGTTTTTGTTATAGCTGAATACGAATGTGATGAGTATAGGGAGGATTATGATGATGAGGGCCAAAAGGGCCCTTGTAAGGAGCGAAGTGCCGGAAAATTTCATAAACCCTTTTTGAGCTTATAACTCCTGACAAGGCCCATGGATAGGTACTGATAAAGGGGCCGTCCCGGATATTCCTACCCGCAATGGGGCGTATATGGCGTAGCAATAGTGTAACCCGCCGGATAATGAGAAATCAAGGCAAATTGACAAGTTATGGCCTTCTGAGGGCTAATCCAGGAGACCCTTCCAGACCGCTTTGGCTACGGCATGGGTCCTGTTCGAGGCCTCGAGCTTGGCCATGATGTTGTTAAGGTGGAATTTGACCGTCCTTTCGCTTACGTCAAGGATGACGGATACCTCCCAGTTGGTCTTGCCGTCCTTTATCCACTTGAGGACTTCGATCTCGCGTGAGGAGAGCGGCCCTGAGCGGATCGACTCTGCTTTTGATACTCTGGAGATCGCTTCGTGGAGGTGGGGGGTGAGTATGTCGAGGATCGCCTTTTCCCTTTCCCTGAAACGGTCCCTGTCCCCGGCGAACGAGATGATCGAGACCTTGTCGGAGGCGGCTGTGACGAGACCCGAGGCTATGCCCGAGGTAAGCTCGAAATCCGAGAGCCTCCTTGTGAAGGCGTCACAGTCGCCCGGGAACGCATCGAACGCCTCTTTCCAATTGTGCGCCTTTTTGCGTTCGAATATGTACCTCAATACCGGGTCGGACCTGTAGAGCCTCTCCGCCATATATGCGTTCAGCCACCCGGCCGGATGGCCGCGGTTTACGAGGCCGAGTACCCGCATCCCCTTGCCGGAGTCCATCTTGGCGAGCCCGCAGACGCCGTTGTCGGCCTCGATAAGCGCGCTCGCGCGGTCGAGGACGCGCCCGAAGTCAACGGCTGAAGCGCACCCCGCCGCCGCCTCGATCGTTTCAAGTATATCGGAAAGCTCTTTTTTTGAGAACCTTACGAAGTCCATTCGGAACGCCCGCTGGATGCCCGCTTGACGGAAGCCAATGACATGAGAAAGGAGACGATGAGCGGCCCCTGCATCCACCAGAAGGGGAGCTTGTACCTGTTGGCCGGGTGATCGGCGAGGACGCCGAGCGCAAGGTAATTAAGGACGATGAACGAAGCCAGGAAAAGCCCCGCCGTATAGCCGGCAGAGCGCCTTCCGGCGATTAGAAATGCTATCGAAGAGGCGGCAAAGAGGATAGTAAACGCTACGGATACAGCCCTTGCGGACAGCAGATCGTCAATGGACTTGTTTACCAGCATATACGCGCGGGCAAACGGCGCGGGCCTCCCTTCGAGGAGCTTGCCGAACGCGCCTTTCTCCCATGGCTTTACCTCTATGAAGCCCTGGAGGTTACGGGCGAACGAGGCGGAAAACCCCATCGGGTCGGAGAAGACCGCCTCTTGCGCGACCTCAAGAAAGACCGCCTCGACCGTCCCCATGTCGCAGCGCGCCTCGCGCAGGATGTCGTTGGTCGTGAACGTGTTCGGGCCTATGTGTTTCGGTACGTAAAACCTGGCGGAGTTTTCCGCGACAAGGGCGTACCTCTCTTTGGTCTCATCGGTCATCCGGCACTCAAAGCCCGTCATGAGCCTGTATGCCGCGACGAAGTTGGCGTACTCCGGGACATAATCCGGGAGGTAGACCTTGAGGTACTCCCTGTACCCCTCCTTCACATCCCTGTGAAGCGGGCTCCCGTAATCGATCGAGTCCGCGGTCCTTATGAGCATGGTGACGCCGAGCACGCCCACGGGCTCTCCCTTGCCCCCGACGGCCCTCAACGCCAGCTGGCCGGAGGCGATGCTTAATACGAGATAGACCCCGATGTAGACGGCCGGGCCCTTAAGCGTAGCGAGCATCGGCTCCTTCGCTATCGTCCCCCTCACGAGCTTCAACGCGAAATATGCGAGGAGCGCAAAGACGAAGATGACCGATGTCGGCCTTGTTGAGACCGCCGCAAAACTGAATAGGGCGAGAGGCGCCATGAGAAAGGCCCTTCTGGACTCGAAGTATCCGAGCGCGAGCCGGAAAGAGACGAGGAGGAAGAAGTGGTTCAGGAAGTCCGAGAGGATCGCCCTTTCGTAGATGATCATGGGGCCGCTTACGGTTATGGCAAAGGCGAAGAGGGCGGGGAAAAGCCTGCCTTTGAAAAGACGCCTTAAGACCGAGTAGAAGAGCGGGTAGCTCAACACCCCGAGCGCGTGCTGGACCCAGACCGCGTGTTCGCGCGCCGCCCCCATTATCCTGTAGACGATCGAGAGGAAGACAGGGTAGCCGAGCGGCCTCGTCGGCATGGAATGAGCGAGCCCGTTTACGGATTCAAGCGCGAACAGCTCGTATGTCTCGGTGTCAGGGTAGTTTATCAGATCGAGGTGAAAAGAAAGGTAGACCCGTAAAAGAGCGGCGGCTGTCATAAAAAGTATGTGCGCAAAGACGGCCTTCTTATCCAAAAGTCTCTCCGTTGACGCTCGCCTGTACCGCCCTTCGGGCGTCTACACCTTGAAGAACTGCTTTATCCTGGAGAGTATGGACTCCCGAAGCTCAACGGTGCGGGGCGGCTCCGCAAAACGCTCCCTCGCCTCCTTAAGCTCCCCGGCCCTCCTGGAGAGCAACTCCGAGAGCCTCTCCGAGAGCTCGGGGTCCTCCCTGAAGATCGAGTGGAAGACGTCGGAGTCTATGACTATGCAGACGGACTCCTCAGCCGCCCTTATCGTCGCGCTCCTGGGCTCGCCTGTGAGCAGGCTCATCTCTCCGAAGAAACCGCCGGGGCCGAGGGTCGTGACCAGGCTCTCCCTGCCGTTCTGCCCCTTTGAGTAGACCTCGGCGCGGCCGCTCCTCAAGAAGTAGCAGGTCGAGCCCGCCTCGCCTTCGGTCACGATCGCCTCGCCTTTCCCGAAGACCTCTATACGCGCGCTCGCCTCCACGCGGTCGAGCTCGCCGTCGGTAAGAGCCTGGAGGAAGTCGATCGATTTAAGGGATCGCCTTATGAGGTCGCGCTCGTGGACCCTCCCGCCGGTCTTGCGGATTACGTTCATGGACGGATAGGGAACCTCTATGCCGCTTCTCCTGAAGGCGTACCATATCTTCGAATATATCTCGCTCCTTACCGAATAGACCTTCCTGAAGTCGTCTACCCAGGCTCTCAGCCTGTACTTTATCGACGAATCCCCGTAGCCTGTTATCCAGACCTCGGGCGCAGGGTCCGGGAGGACCGATACGGTAGAAAGCGCAATATCGGTCAACTCGGCCCTTACCTGGTCCGGCGGGTCGTTGTATGAGGCGCCTATCTCCACCTCTATCACATGGAGAGGCGTCGGGAAGGTGTAGTTCTCAAGCACCCCGTCGGCGAGGAGCCGGTTCGGGAGATAGATGTAGTCGTTCTCCCTCGTAAGGAGCCGCGTAGTCCTCCATGTGACCTCCATGACCTGGCCTTCCTTGTCGGATACGCGGACC
>JACREV010000170.1 GCA_016218095.1 Deltaproteobacteria bacterium
ATCCTCTCGACACCCTTCACAATGTTCTGCATCGAGGTCGCGTAGGAGAGCCTTATGAACGAGTCATCCCCAAAGGGCTCGCCGGGCACCACCGCCACACCGACTCCGTCGAGGAGAAAGTTCGCCATGTCTGCCGAGCCCTTTACGGTCTTCTCACCCGCCCTCTTGCCGAGGGCGCCGCCGATATTGGCGAAGACATAAAAAGCGCCCTCGGGTCTCCGCGCTCCGACGCCCTTTATGGCATTCAGCCCGTCTACCATCGCGTCCCTGCGCTTTTCGAACTCCTTTACCATCGTGTCCAATATCCCCTGCGGGCCGTTAAGCGCCTCTACGGCCGCCCACTGGCTGATTGACGTCGGGTTCGACGTCGACTGGCTCTGTATGTTCGTCATGCCCTGTATTATAGCCTTGGGGCCTGCCGCGTAGCCTATCCTCCAGCCTGTCATGGAATAGGTCTTCGATACGCCATTGAGCACTACCGTGTTCTTCTTTACATCATCGGAGATGGAGGCGATGGATGAAGAGCGGAACCCGTCGTATGTGAGCTTCTCGTATATCTCATCCGATATGATGAGGAGGTCTTTCTCAAGCGCGACCTTCGCTATCTCCTCGAGCTCCTTCGCGGTATACGCCGCGCCGGTCGGGTTCGAGGGGCTGTTTATGACGACCGCCTTTGTCTTATCCGTTATCGCGGCCCTGAACGCGTCCGGCGACATCTTGAAGCCCTCTTTTTCCGTGGTCTTGACTATCTTCGCCGTGCCGCCCCCGAGATAGACCATGACAGGATAAGAGACCCAGAATGGGGCCGGGACTATGACCTCATCTCCCGGATTAAGTATCGCCTGGAATAGGTTGTATATCGAGTGCTTGCCGCCGCAGGATACGAGTATCTCGTCCCTGCCGTAGGCGAGAGAGTTGTCCCTCTGGAATTTGGCGATGACCGCGTCCTTGAGCTCGTTTATGCCGCCGACGGCCGTGTACTTGGTCTGTCCGTCCCTTATCGCCTTTATCGCCGCCTCTTTTATGTTCTCGGGCGTGTCGAAGTCCGGCTCGCCTGCGCCGAAGCCTATTATGTCCCTGCCGGAGGCCTTAAGCGCCTTGGCCTTTGCGGTAATGGCGAGCGTCACCGACTCCTCGCACCCTGAAAGCCTCTCTGAAAGCCTGATCATTTAAGAGCTCCTTTTTGCCTCTTCCTGGATAGACCGTACTTGTCTTTGAGCCTCTTTGCGACGTTCGGCGTGACAAAGGCGTCGAGGTCGCCGCCGAGCCTCGCTATCTCTTTTATGAAGCGCGAGCTTAAAGACGCGTAGCTCTCGCCGGTCATCATGAAGACCGTCTCTATCGACGGGTCGAGCTTCCTGTTTATGAGCGCCATCTGGAACTCGTACTCGAAGTCCGAGATTACCCGGAGACCCCTTAAGACCGTCGTCGCCTGCTTCTGCCGCATGTAGTCGATAAGGAGACAGTCGAAGGACTCGACCTTTATATTCTTATAGCCCTTGAGCTCCGCCCTTAATATCTCGAGCCTCTCCTCCGCGTCGAATAGCGGGGCCTTTGACTGGCTCTCGGCGACCGCGACGATGAGGAGGTCGAAGAGACGGAGCCCCCTCTCGATGATGTCGAGGTGGCCCCTCGTCACCGGGTCGAAGGTGCCTGGGTATACGCCTATGTGCTTTATCGCCATTCAGCTCCTTTTGAAAAAATATACGAGCGTGTCCCCATACCTTCTCTCGTCAAAGAGCTCGAGCCCCGAGACTTCCACGCTCAGGGGGGCCCTCTTCGAGGTCTCGGCGACGAGCGCGCCTTCGGCGCGAAGGAGGCCGAGCCTCGCTATCTCCTTCAAACTGTCTTCGAATAACGCGGTATTATACGGAGGGTCAACGAATATCAGGTCGAACCCCTCGCCCCAACGGGAAAGGGCGTTAAGCTCCCTCGATGCGTCGCCTTTCAAAACCCTCGCGGACTCTTTTACGCCGCAGGCCTCGAGGTTCTTCCTTATTACGGCGACAGACCCGGCGTCGGCGTCGACAAAGGTGACGGCGTCGGCGCCCCGGCTAAGGGCCTCTATCCCCATCGCGCCGGTGCCGGCGAAGAGGTCGAGTACCCTTCTAAAAGGGAACTCCCTCGGGAGGATGTTGAATATCGCCTCTCTGACCTTGTCCGACGTCGGCCTTATCGGAGCGCCCTTTATGGAGGCGAGCCTCCTGCCCTTGAGGCTCCCCCCGATGACCCTCATCTACGGGTTCGTTCCGGGCTCTTGCGCGCCGAAGACTTTTATGGAGATGAGACGCGAGCGCGGCCCGTCGAACTCGGAAAAATATATCGCCTGCCACTGCCCGAGTGCGAGCCTCCCCTTGGTGACCGGGACGGTTATGCTGTTGCCGACGAGCACGGATTTAAGGTGCGCGTCCGCGTTCCTGCCGTAGTCGCCCTTGTTGTGCCTGAAGTCCGGCTTGTTCGGCACGAGCTCCTTCAGGAGGTTGTGGAAGTCCTCTTCGAGGTCGCGGTCCGCGTTGGAGAGGTGTATGCTTGCCGTCGTATGCCCCGTGAATACCAGCGCCATCCCCTCGTAGATATTACTCTCAAGGATTACCGCCTCGACCTGGTTTGTGATGTTCACCTCTTCTGTCTTGGCGCTCGTCTTGATCCTAATGGCGGTGGTGAAGACCTTCATCGCTCCTCCTCGGGTCCTTCGATTTTAAAGCCCTCTCCGGGGCCTTGATATTATACTTATTTGAAGAGGCAAATTCCACAACAACGAAAGTCATGCTGTTATAATCAACGGCAATATCTCGCCTGCCCTGCCTTCGAGCCTCTCGTCCATAATATCGGAAAGCGGCGTTGCATCCGTGTTTATCTCCACCGTGAACGCCCCTGCCCTTTTGGCGACTGACACGAGCGAGGCCGCGGGCTGGACCACCCCGGAGGTGCCTGCCACCATCATGAAGTCCGCCTTTTCTGCCGCCTCGAAGGCCGCGTTCATGGTATCTTCAGGGAGCGTCTCCCCGAACCAGACGACACCTGGGCGGAGCAGTCCCCCGCAGGTACACCTCGGTAATATTTCTATCGGCACATCCCTGTTTTCGCTTGAATTTCCGCAAGCGGTACACCTTAAGGCCCAGATCGAGCCGTGTATCTCGAGGACATTCCGGCTCCCTGCGAGGCAGTGCAGCCCGTCGACGTTCTGCGTGATGAGCGTGAAGGCGGGCTTTGACGCCTCCAATCCTGCAAGTGCGTAGTGGGCTGGGTTAGGTGAGACAGAGGCTATCTTTTCGCGCCTGAAGTTGTACCACTCCCAGACGAGGTATGGGTCCCGCTCGAACGCCTCGGGGGTGGCGAGGTCCTCGGGCTTGTAGGTCTTCCAGAGGCCGCCTGGGCCCCGGAACGTCGGTACGCCGCTCTCGGCGGATACACCCGCCCCGGTAAGCGCAACGGGCGCGGAGGAGGCCGCGAGCCTTTCCCTGATCATTTTAATCTTGTGAGTGTCCATAAACATACGCGGATATCGGGGAGGGATAACGAACCACCCGAAGATCCTCCCTCCCCATATCCGACAGGCGGGATGGGGTCGATGGGAGGATAAAAAACCCCGATTACGGAGAAGGGCGAAGCCCCTCACCCTTTGCCCCTTTCCCACAAGGGGCGAGGGGCAATCAGTAACCCTGTAGCCAGGCTACAGGGATTTTCGATTAAAATGATAATGTTGGACGAGGTGCGAGGTGTTTTGAGGTAAAATGCGGAAGCTCCCGGGGACGGCCAAGCCCGTCAGGCCCTGAACTTGCCCTCTCTCGAGATGACCCCGCTCCGTATGGCTTCGTTGATTATCTTCCTCGCGTTCTCGACCTTGTCCGACTCGACCGAGATGCGCTTTTCCTGATAATTGGAGGTGTCCGTCGAGAAACGGATGGGGCCGAGCGTCCTTATGGAACAGCTTATGTTGTAGTCCTCCATAAGCGTCTCAATGACGGATGCGTCGAGCTCGTTAAAAAAGGAGTAGAGGTCTATGAAGTTTATCCGAGTGGCCATAGCCCTAAAAGTATATGATAAACAAGGCTGTTTGTCAACGAATACAAGGCCTTTCGCGGCACGAGAGGGCCTTTATAGCTTGAGGCTGCCTCTAAAAATTAGGAATTTTTTCTGAGGTCAAGGAAGGGCGGAAATAAAAAGGCGCAGCATATATGGCAATATGTGAGCATTTTTATTTCCGCCCTGACACAGTCCTGGCCGGACTGGCAAATTCATATCACATGGCTGACGATTTGATTGCCCCAAGGCTCTGTTAGAGACTCTGGCCCTGCGCCAGCAGTCAGGAAAAAGAACAATTTTTAGAGGTAGCCTTGACTTTTAGCCCTCCTGCCTGATAATAATATGGGTCTCGTGCTCTCCATTGACTGTACGGCGCAAGGCAAAAGTCGGCATGGAGTCTCTGGTCAAATCATTCTCCAGCCGTTCGATACGGATTTGCCCGTCCGGCCAGGACTGCTCGGCGCAGGGCCAGAATATCCGGAGACGACTATAATCTAAACATCCCGCTATCGTTGGATATGAACTTTGCCCGTCCGGCCAGGACACTGACAATAACGGAATACGCGGAGGTTTACCGATGAGGAGAGTCCTTAAAATCGCCCCCCTTCTTTTTTTCTGGGTACTGCTGGTGGCCATGGCAAAGCCGCCCGGGCCCGAGGTGCCGACCCCAGAGATAGACTTCAAGGCGACGATCCGTGACGACCAGGATGTCTCGACCAAGGTCTCGCACGCGAGCTGGGAGGGGAACGTCTTTTTTACCGGGGTCAGGGGAAAGGGGACTGTTACCATCTCCTTTGAGAAGGTCAAGAAGCTCTCCTCGATGAACAGCGGGAACGGGAACAGGTCGGACTTTCAGATAACTTTGAAGAACGGCGACGTCGTCGCCGTGAGCCTCGAGAGCGACGAGCGGTTCCTGGGTGTGACGAACTTCGGGACATACAGGATAGCGGCGAAGAATATAAAGGAGATAGTGTTCGAGTAAAACTCGGGGTTGCTTTCAAGCCTTTGAAAAACAAAAAGCCCGCCCGGATGAAATCCGGCGGGCGGTTTTAATTTCAGAATCGTAGGTTGGGCTGAGCATAGCGAAGCCCAACAATTTAATATTTTAGACCTGCAAGACAGCGTTGGGTTACGCTTCGCTAACCCAACCTACCCGATACCCTCTTTCGCCGCGCCCTTTTTTTATCTCTCCTCCCTGAATATCTCCGCCTCGAAGGTGAATATGGTGGCATTTTCCTTCCAGGCGTCCGGCTTGAGTCCCGCTTTCAAGCATGTATTCCTGAGAAACTCAACTCGGTCGAACCCGCATTCTGTCGCGACCTGCGGGAGCAGGACGCCCCGGTTCGGCCCCTTTATGATATAGAGCCCGTGCCTGCCTATCTCTATCTCGGATATATCCGATATCTCTTTTAACGGCGACAATACCGATATCTCGATCCATATCCCGTCGAGCTCGGCCTTATCGAGCGGGACGAAGCGCGGGTCGCCTGTGGCCGCTGATACGGCCATGTCCATGATCGTCTTGAAAAGAGGGTTCGGGGAGGCGAAGGTGCCGATACAGCCCCTCAAACTCCCATCCGCGTTGTGGATGGTGACGAACGCGCCGCTGTTAGCGGAGAGCGCGCCGCCGTTGCCGTCGAACGACGGCTTGGGCGTTCCTTTTACGCGGGCCTCGATAGTCGAGCGCGCAAGCTCAAGGAGGGTCTTTTTTTCGGCTTCGGTCAGCATTTCATCTCTTGCGTGGGTCTTCTTTTTCCTGATATTATCATATAATCTTCGCTCAAAGTAAACACCTATGGGAGACCGATGAAGGATAAGGATAGAGAAGGTCTTAAAAACGAGATACGGGCGTTACTCAAAGAGCGCGACGCGATCATGCTCGCCCACAACTACCAGAGGGATGAAATTCAGGAGATAGCCGACGTGACGGGCGACTCCCTTGCCTTAAGCCAGACAGCGGCGGAGTCCACGAAAAAAGTTATAGTCTTCTGCGGCGTCCACTTCATGGCTGAAAGCGCGGCGATACTCTCCCCCCAAAAGACGGTGATACTCCCGAGGATGGACGCGGGCTGTCCCATGGCCGAGATGATCACGCCCGAAGACCTCGTAAGAGAAAAAGCGAAGCGGCCCGGAGTGCCTGTAGTCGCGTATGTGAACACGAGCGCGGCTGTAAAGGCCTTGAGCGACATCTGCTGTACTTCGGCGAACGCGGTGAGTGTTGTTAATTCGCTTTCGGAAGAACGCGTATATATGATACCGGATAAGAACCTCTCCCACTATGTGTCGCTCACCGCGAAGAAGAAGATGGAGTGGTGGGGAGGCTTTTGCCCCACGCACGAGAGGCTCAAACCCTCTGAAGTCATAAAGGCGAAGGAAGAAAACCCCGGCGCGGTTTTCGTCTGCCACCCGGAGTGCAACCCCGAGGTCGTAAAACTCGCGGACCATGTATGCTCGACTTCAGGGATGTACAAGTACGCGAAAAAGACTGATGCCAAAACAATAATCGTCGGGACCGAGATGGGGATACTCTACAAGCTCAAGAAGGAAAACCCGGACAAGGAATTCGTCCTGCCGTCGAAGTCCCTCATCTGCCCGAACATGAAGCTCACGGCCCTTGAGGATGTACTGGAGGCGTTAAAGGAGATGAAGAACATTGTGGCGGTCTCCGACGATGTCCGCGCAAAGGCCAAGGCGGCCCTTGACAGGATGTTGAAGGTGCCGAGGGATTTTTGATGGGATTCAGGCGGGACAGGTTTTTTTCTTACAATTCAGACTTGTAATCTAAATCCTTAATTCGTAACTTACATAGACTCGCCTGATTTATCCAGACCCTTCAGCCTGAAGCCCTTTTGCGCGCTCCGCGCGCTTTCGGCGATGGCTCCGAGCGCTTTCTTCCTCCCCTTCCTCGTTCGCTCGCCCCTTGCGCGCTAATTTTCCAGTTGTTTGCGCGCCGAGCGCAAGCGTCTATCCTCCCCCGGCTCGCTCACCCCGTCCCCCCTTAGGCGCTCTCCGCCATGCGCCTGTGTGTTTGTAAAGACAGAACAAAAACATCTTTTTTGTTTTTCAAAACTCCCCAGGCATGGGGTGAGCGACCTTAAGGGAGGAAGCTATATGAGCGAGCCGAGGAAGTAAAAAGCGCGACAGCGCCCTAAGGGGCGAGCGAATGGGAGGGGGAGGGCGGAGGGAGCGAAGCCCCATGCCGAAAAAAAGCCCGGCAGGGCGCAAAAGATAAAAAGCAGAGTGTGCCGGAATTAAAAAAAATGCCAAAGCGCGCGGAGCGCGCAAAAGGGCCTTTGGCAAAAAGATTCATAGCCCGACGAGCCGTAGTTGGGTCACGAATTAATGGATTCAGGTTATAAACCTGAACCCGCCTGTTCATCCCTTCTTTGCCGCACTTCTCACAAACTTCACAACCTCCATCAGCACCAAGGGCTGTATGGAGGCCGCCACCACTATCGCCCAGTCAAGGGCCGAGAGCGGCACGACCTTGAATATCCCCTCGAGCGCCGGGATGTAGATCAGGAGGAGCTGGGTCGAGAGTATCACGAGTACCGATAGGTTCAGCATCTTGTTCGAGAAGACGCCTATTTTGAAGACCGAATCCCACGCGCTCCTGCAGTTGAATACATGGAACTTCTGGCAGAAGACCAGTACCGTGAACGCCATGGTCTGGGCCTTTATGACGGACGAGTTGAGGTAATAGAGCTCTAGCGTGTAAACGCCGAGCGTGCAGAGCGCGATGAACGCGCCCTGTACGAGCATTATCCAGATGAGCGCGTTTGTGACTATCCCTTCGGTCTTTGCCCTGGGCCTCCTCCCCATGACACCGGGGTCTACCGGCTCCATCGCGAGCCCGAGCGCGGGGAGGCCGTCTGTGACGAGGTTCGTCCAGAGTATCTGCACCGGCAGGAGCGGCAGAGGCATGCCGGTCAGAGACGCTATGAGGAGGACGAATATCTCTCCGATGTTGCAGGAAAGCAAAAAGTGGACGACCCTCCTTATGTTGTCGAATATGCCGCGCCCCTCCTCGACGGCCGAGACGATGGATGCGAAGTTGTCGTCGGTCAGGACCATGTCGGCGGCCTCTTTGGTGACGTCCGTCCCGGTGATGCCCATGGCGACCCCTATGTCGGCCTCCTTGAGGGCGGGCGCGTCGTTTACGCCGTCTCCGGTCATGGCGATGATATCCCCCCGTCCCCTCCATGCCTTTACTACTTTAAGCTTGTGCTCGGGGTTTACCCTCGCGTAGACCTTTATCCGCGGGAGCTCCCTCTGGAACTCGTCCGACGACATGGCGTCGAGCTCTTCGCCCGTGACCGCCCTGTCGCCTTCGTGGAATATCCCTAATTCCCTCGCTATGGCTACAGCCGTTGCCCTGTGGTCGCCGGTTATCATGATGGGGGTGATGCCCGCGGTCCGCGCCTTCTCGACCGCCCTGCCCACTTCCTCTCTCGGCGGGTCTATCATGCCCGCGAGGGCGATGAAGGTGAGGTCTTGCTCGAGCTCGTGGACCCTGTGGAGGTTGAATGGTCCCTTCTGTTTTCTGAACGCGAGGGCGAGGACCCGGAGCGCCGAGTTCGAGGACTCGTCGTTGGCGTGCGTGATGGAGGCGCGGTCGGCCTCAGTTACAGGCGCGACCCCGGGATCTTTAAGTATGCCCGTGTAGAGCGGCAGCATCCTGTCAGGCGCGCCTTTTACGAACGCATAGTGGTACTCGCCGTCGGTAAATACCGTCGTCATCATCTTCCGCTCGGCGTCGAACGGCACCTCGCCGAGGAACCTGTAACCCTTGAGGAGCTCCGTTTTCTTGAGCCCCGCCTTCTCTCCGAGCGTCAGGAACGCGCCTTCTGTCGGGTCTCCTATTACAGAGTAGACCCCCTTGTCGTCCCTTTTAAGCTCCGCGCTGTTGCATAAGAGGCCCGCGATGAGCGCCTCCTTAAGGACCGCGTCCTTCAAGGGGTCTATCTCCTCTTTGCCTTTTACGAACCTGCCCACGGGCGCGTACCCGGTGCCCGTAACGCCAAGGGACAGGCCGCTCCCGAGGAAGAGCCTCTTTACGGTCATCTGGTTCTGCGTCAGCGTCCCGGTCTTGTCAGAGGCTATAATGGTGGCGGAGCCCAGGGTCTCGACCGACGGGAGCTTCCTTATTAGCGCGTGCCTCTTGACCATCCTCTGGACGCCGAGCGCGAGGACTATGGTGACGACTGCCGGGAGCCCCTCGGGTATGGCCGCGACCGCGAGGCTTACGGCCACGAGGAACATGTCGAGGACCGCTTCTCCCCTGAACACACCTATGGCGAAGATGAGCGCGCAGATGACCCCTGCCGCGTATACGAGGAGTCGTCCGAACTCGGCGAGCCTTTTTTGAAGGGGCGTCGGCTCGGCCTTTGCCTCCTGCAACATGCGCGCGATCTTGCCCATCTCCGTAGCCATGCCGGTCCCGGTTACAGCGGCCTTGCCCCTGCCGTAAACGACGGTCGTGCCGAGGTAGGCCATGTTCGTCCTGTCCGCCAGCGGCACGGTGTTCTCAAGCTCGTCAGTCGATTTTTCTATGGCCTGGGACTCGCCGGTAAGCGCCGCCTCCTGGACCTTCAAGAACTGGGATTCGATTATCCTTACGTCCGCCGGGATATGGTCCCCGCTCTCAAGGGCGACAATGTCGCCGGGTACGAGGTCGGAGGCCGGGACGGTCGAGAGCGAGCCGTCCCTCAATACCTTCGCCGAGGGCGCGGAGAGCTTTTTGAGCGCCTCCATTACCTTCTCCGCCTTTTCTTCCTGAATGAAGCCTATGACGCCGTTAAGTACGACTATCGCCATGATGGCGAGGGAATCGACCCACTCGCCCAGGACCCCGGCGATCGCGGCGGAGCCTATGAGGACGAGTATTATAAATTCGGTGAACTGCTTCGCGAATTTTTTAAGGCGGGACTCCTTCTCGGCCTCGGTGAGCCTGTTAGGCCCCCACTTCTCTATCCTTGAGCGCGCCTCTGCCTCGGTGAGCCCGTCTAAAGAGGTATTTAACTCCCTTAATACTTCTTCGGTCTTCTTCTGGTACCATTCCATGAGACTGTTTCCTCCGGTGGTGATTATATCAAGGCTACCTCTAAAAATTGTTATTTTTCCTGATCTCTGTGTCAGGACGGAAATAAAAATGCTCACATATTACAATATATGCTGCGCTTTTTATTTCCGCCCTTCCTTGACCTCAGAAAAAATTCCTAATTTTTAGAGGTAGCCTCAAAAGATTTTCTAATTAAAAGCCGCCGATAAATCCATTTAATTTGACAATCCCGGCGTTATTTATACTATAATATCCTATTGAGGTTTGTTCGTTTGAGCCTTGGCCTCAATATCGAGTCTATCTTAACCCAAGGGAATATGGCGGGAAAAGACGCTAAAAAGATACTTGTACGGGCCCCTAACTGGATAGGCGACGCGGTGATGTCGCTGCCGGCTCTCGAGGCCTTGAAGACATTGTACAGGAAGGCCGAGATAACGGTGCTCGCAAAGGGCAGGACCGTCCCGGTATTCCAGAACAACCCGCACATAAGCGGGATAATAGAGTACGACGACAAGAGGAGGCATAGCGGCATCTCCGGGAGGATAAAGTTGAGCGGAGAGATAAAACGGCGCGGGTTCGATGCGGCGGTCCTCTTCCAGAACGCCTTTGACGCGGCCTTTTTATCCTTCATCTCCGGGATACCGAAGAGGATAGGCTACGCGCGGGACTTTAGGTCCAAACTCCTGACCACCGCCATCCCGGTGACAGACGAGATAAAGAAGGTCCACCAGGCCTTCTATTACCTCAACATCGTAAAGACGCTCGGCGGGACGGTCCCTGAGAGGCCGCTACCGAGGATATATATTTCCCCTGCCGAGAGGTCATGGGTAGACGAGTTCGTCGCGGACAACGGCCTCAAGCGCGCCTTTCTCATAGGCGCGGCCCCCGGCGCGAGCTACGGCCCGGCAAAGAGGTGGCCTCCTGAAAAATTCGCCGAGGCGCTCACCATCCTGTGCGAGGGGAGGAACGGCTTCCCCCTCATCTTCGGAGGCCCCGAGGACAAGGAGGCGTGCACCGAGGTTTCCAGGAGGCTCAAGATGAGGCACCTCGACCTCTCGGGCAAGGTCTACCTCCGCCAGTTCATGGCGCTTGTCGCGAGGCTGAACCTCTTTATCACGAACGACTCCGGCCCCATGCACGTCGGCGCGGCCCTGTCCACCCCGACCGTCGCGATATTCGGCTCAACGGATGAATCCCTCACAGGGCCTTTAGGGCCAACGGCAAGGGTCCTTAAAAGGGAGATAGAGTGTTCGCCCTGTTTCGAGCGGACGTGCAAATTCAAGCACTATAAGTGCCTTGAGGTCGAGCCCGGAGAGGTCGCGAGGGCGGCAGAGGCGCTTCTTAAGGAAAAAGAGGTTGCAAAAGGAAAGAAGTAACATAGCCGTCTTCCTCGACAGGGACGGTACCATAAACGAGGACACCGGGTATCTCCATAAGCCGGAAGAGCTCGTCATCATAACCGGTGCGGCAGAGGCGATAAGAAGGCTTAACTCTGCCGGGATAAAGATCGTTATCGTCAGCAACCAGTCGGGCGTGGGCAGGGGGTATTTCACCGATTCCGATGTGGAGGCGGTCAACGATAAGCTCGTCGATATTATCGGGGCCGATGGCGCAAAGGTCGACGCCGTATACTACTGCAACCACCACCCGGATGAGGACTGCGGGTGCAGGAAGCCTTCGCTCGGGATGCTCAAGAAGGCGTCAGACGAGCACGGGATAGACCTTAAGCTCTCGTACGTCGTAGGCGACAAGGGGTCTGATATAGAGCTTGCGAGGAACGCGGGGGCAAAGTCCGTACTTGTCCTGACGGGCAAGGGGAAGGACGAGTCGATGAGGCTCAAGAACCCTCCCGACTTCGTCGCCGAAGACCTCGCGTCCGCGGTCCTATGGATACTCGACGACCTCAATAGGCGGGCCGCGTCTCTGCCCGCCGGATGAGCTTCAGATATGAAGGTCCTCATAATAAAGCTCTCATCGATCGGCGATTGCGTCCAGACGCTACCGGCCCTCTATTCACTTAGAAAAGGGCTCGGCGGCAAGGGGGCGAAGGCGCGGATAGACTGGCTCGTGGAGGAGGCGGCAAGCTCGGTACTTAAAGACAACCCGATGATAGACGACCTCATCGTGGTAAAGAGGGGCTGGTTCAGGAACTTCAGGGAGAATTTAAGGGCCGCAAGACGCATCAAAAAAGAGAACTACGACGTAGTCGTCGATTTTCAGGGGCTGCTTAAAAGCGGCGTCTGGGTCTTCTTGTCCGGCGGCAGGCGCAAGGTCGGCTTCAGGAACGGGAGGGAGTTGAGCTATCTCTTCCTTAACGAAAAACTTCCTCCGTTCGACATCGAGAGGCACGCGGTAGACAGGTACCTCGACCTCGCCCGTTATCTCGGCGGGGAAAAAAATGACGTGGTCTTTCCGCTCGACGTGGAAAATGAAAAGGCCGTCGTAAAAAAGAGGGTCGAAAAGGCGGGCATAAAGGGCGGCTTCTTCGTCATCGTCCCCCGCGCAAGGTGGGCGACTAAACTCTGGAATGATGAAAAATTCGTCGAGCTCGCGAAGAGGCTCATCGAAAAGACCGGCCTCTCGGCCGTGATAGCGGGCGGCGTTGGAGATAAAGAAATCCTCTCTGATATGGCCAAGGCCATAGGCAAAAAAGCGGTAAGCCTCGCCGGTGCTACGGACTTAAAGGAGCTCGCCGCGCTCTTCAAGCTCTCGAAGGGTGTTGTAACTGTGGACTCCGGCCCCATGCACCTGGCGTCTGCCATGGGAGCGAATGTAGTCGCTCTCTTCGGCCCCACGGCCCCGTGGCGGACCGGCCCCGTCGGTGCCGGGCACGTCGTCATAAGAAAGGGGCTTAAGTGCAGTCCGTGTTTTAAACGTACGTGCGCCGACGCCAAATGCATGACAGGGATAACGGTCGAAGAGGCGCTCGAAGGCGCGCTCAAGGTCTTCAAACAGGATTAAGATGGAATTCCTAGCCAACATAGACAGGGAGATATTTCTCCTCGTAAATCATGGGTTCACCTCCGGCGCGCTTGACTCTGTCATGACCTACGTGACCGAGAAGTTCAACTTCCTGGGCGCGATAATCGTCGCGGCCATATTGATACTCGTCCTCGGCAAGAGAAAAGA
>JACREV010000171.1 GCA_016218095.1 Deltaproteobacteria bacterium
AAAAGAAAAACAGCGCTTCGCGGCGATAAAGGATGAGGTCGCAAGGAAGCTCTCTGGAGACGTAACGGTAACCGCGTCGAAGGGGAATGTCGAGAAGGCCGCGTCGGCAAAGGGGCTTTAGAGGGTCGCGGGAGCTGATTGGTTTATTAGAAAAAAAACACCCCGCGTGAGCGGGGTGTTTTTTTATGTAAGGGTGTGCTAAAAACCTTTTGCGCCCTGCCGGGCTTTTTTCGGGTTTTCAGGTTTGTAACCTGATCGAGGCTCCATATACGCTTCTGCCTAAAGCCTTTTTGCGCGCTCCGCGCGCAAGCGGTTTAATCCACCCCGACGCGCCTCTTCCTCTCCGCCATGCGCCTGTGTGTTTGTAAAGACAGAACAAAAACATCTTTTTGTTTTTCAAAACACCCCAGGCATGGGGTGAGCGACCTTAAGGGAGGAAGCCATATGAGCGAGCCGGGGAAGGAAAAAGGCGCGACAGCTTACTCAGGGGCGAGCGGTCCTCGCCGGACTGGCGAAGTTCGTATCGAAGGCGATTCGTACCCTAACCTCAATAGCTTCCGAAGAACTCTGGCACCGCGCCGAGCGGGGAGGGGGAGGACGGAGGGAGCGAAGCCCCATGCCGAAAAAAAGCCCGGCAGGGCGCAAAAGACAAAAAGAAAAGTGTGCAGGAATCAAAAAAACTAAAGCGCGCGGGGCGCGCAAAAAGGCCTTTGGAGAATGATTCGGAAAGCCGATACGGGTTTTTTTAAATTTACGAATTAGAAGAAAATTATGACCCCCGTCAGGGCACCCCTTCGCCGAGGAGCCTTACCGTATGCCGCGCGATCATCACCTCTTCGTTAGTTTTCATGACCCGCACGAGCACATGGCTCTTGTAGTGCGAAATGACCGGCGCGTTCGCCGCGTTCTTTTTCGTGTCGAGCGCGATCCCCAGGAATTCGAGGTCCCTGCATATCCGCTCCCTGACCTCAGGCGAGTTCTCCCCTATGCCGCCGGTAAAGACGAGCGTATCGAGGCCCCCGAGGGCGGCCGATAGCGCGCCGAGGGACTTCCTCGCCTGATAGCAGAATAGTTCCACGGCGAGCGCCGCCCGAGGCTCGTCGTCTATCTTGGAGAGCAGATCCCTCATGTCAGGGCTTATGCCGGATATTCCCAGGAGCCCCGACCTGTGGTCCAGAAGCTCCGAGAGCTCCTCGGCGTTCATACCCTTTTCCCTGACGAGATAGACGACGACCCCTGGGTCGAGGTCGCCCGGCCTCGTCGACATGACGAGGCCGCCGGAAGGCGTAAACCCCATGGTGGTGTCGACAGGCCTTCCGTTATTGACCGCGGCCATCGAGGCGCCGTTCCCGAGGTGCGCTATGACGATGCGGCCTCCCGCGGCCTTCTCTCCCACGGACCCCTTCAGCTCGCTCAGGATATATTCGTATGAGAGGCCGTGAAAGCCGTATCTGACGACACCTTCGTCCCTGATGCGCGCGGGCAGTCCGTAGACCTTTGCGACCTCGGGCATGTTCCTGTGGAAGGCGGTATCGAAGCAGGCCGCCTGCGCGATCTCCGGGAAGCTCTTCGAGACCGCCTCTATCGCCTTTATCTCATGAGGCAGGTGCTCGGGCGCGAACGGTATGAGCACGCCGAGCGTATCGAGGAGCTCCGCGTCTATCGCCTGGGTCCTGCTGTATTTTACGCCGCCGTGTACGACCCTGTGGCCGACGGCGTCGATCCGCTCCCCTTCGGGGACGGTCGAGAGCCACCCCAAAAGGAGTTTCAAGGCCGCATCGTGGTCGTGTAGCGGCGCCCGTTCCTCCTTGACCGTCTTTCCCCCGGCGTCGCGGGCGATGAAGATGCCGCCCTCGAGCCCGATCCTTTCGAGCCTGCCGGAGAGTTTAAGCCCCTCGTACCCGTAGAGCCCCAGGTGGTAGAGCGAAAATTTTATGGAGGAAGAGCCGCTGTTTACGGTGAGGATGTGCTTGAGCTCATTGGACGCCATAGGGCCGCCTCTTTTGAGGATCCATCCCTATTATTCTGCCAGAGATATCGGGTTTGTGAAGCTTAAGGTTTGAGGCTACCTCTAAAAATTGTTATTTTTCCTGATCTCTGTGTCAGGGCGTAAATAAAAATGCTCACATATTATCATATATGCTCCGCTTTTTATTCCCGCCCTTCCTTGACCTCAGAAAAAATTCCTAATTTTTAGAGTTAGCCTTCTTTTAATTTTAAACCAGCCATGCGGCGGGGTTTATTGCCTGTGATCGGATATGTCGCGCTATGCGGGCCGTTTAAATCAAGCTCTCCGCTTTAGAACTCTATCTCAAGCCGCGCCCTCTCGATGTTTGAAAGCGGTATCTCGAACTTCTTCCCGTCGAAGTCGGTGACAAAGACCTTGCCTTCGGCGACACCGTCTATTACCGCCTTGAAATTGCGTCTCCCCTCTATCGCCTCTTTGGCCTTTATCTTCGCCTTTTTCCCGGCGAACCTTTTGAAGTCCGCCTCTTTGACGAGCGGCCTGTCGAGGCCCGGGGACGAGACCTCAAGCATATATCTCTGCGGGATCGGGTCTTCCACGTCGAGTATCGTCGAGAACTCCTTGCTGAAGTCCCCGCAGTCGTCGACGGTGACGCCGCCAGGCTTGTCTATGAAGACTCGGAGCACGTGCCTTCCGTGCTCAGTCACAAAAACGAGGTCGACGAGCTCCATCCCCATGCCGGCGAGCAACGGCTCGGCGAGGGCCCTGATTTTTTCTTCTATCCCCGTCGTCGTCATCTTCAAGGGCGGCCCACCTTCTCCCGATATTCAAGCCTCCGCTCGAAAGCCTTTCGGATTTTCCGGGGCTCAAACAAAAAAGTGGGCTAGATGCCCACTTGCAGTAAACATAAGAGGCTGTTAATAAATATAATTTAACACACAAAAAACGCGATTGCAAGCGATAATTGAACTCGTCCGGGGCGGTTTTGCACGGATTTTAAGGGGATTTTCACGATAAACCCCGGTGCATGAGCCGCCCAACACGGCTTGTTAAATGTGTGTTGCTCTGATATACTTCAAAGGGGTGTTCGATGAACAACCTGACGAAACACGCCATAAAATCGCCTCAACCAGAGCGGAGCGCCATGGAAATACTTGACCCTGTAAAGGCGTTAAAGGCCGCGCTTACCGACGAGCTCCACATAGACCTCCGAGAGAACCCGATACAGTGCGGCATGGAGTCTGAGAGCCTCTTTATCGAAGGGACCGTAGAGCGCGTCTCTCAGAAAAAAAGGGCGCTCCTTAAGGCGATGGAGCTCGCAGGCGGAGAGGGCGTCATCGACAGGCTTAAAGTAAGGCCCGCCTCCACCATGTCGGACGCCGAGATAATGAAGCACATGACCGACGCAATCGATGAGGAGCCGACTTTACAGCCCTACGGCATCAAGGTCGAGGTAAGGGACGGTGTTGTCGACATCGAGGGCGAGGTCTGGTCCTTGAGCCACAAGCGGCTCGCGGGGGTCCTTGCCTGGTGGATACCCGGCGCGACCGACGTCATCAACTCAATCGAGGTCGTCCCGCCCGAGGAGGACTCGGACGACGAGGTGGTCGACGCCCTCCGGCTCGTATTCGAGAAGGACAGACTCGTCAACGCAAGCTCCATCCGCCCAACGGTGAGGGGCTGGGTGGTGACTCTAAACGGCATCGCCTGCTCGGATATAGAGAAAGAGGCCGCCGAGGACGACGCCTGGTATGTCTGGGGCGTTAACGAGGTGGTAAACAACATCAAGGTCGAGACCGGCGCGCACGGGCGGCCTTGAAAAGTGCGCGAGTCCTTCCCCCCCCTTGTCATTGCGAGGAGGTCCTCGCCGGACCGGCTAATCCATATCAAGCGCCTCAGCCTGGGAAAGGCTACAGGCATTGATTCGGCTTTGTCGCTTTCCGATCAAGCGACGAAGCAATCTCAGTTTAAATGAATTACCCGAAGGAAGGCTTCGGACTATACTTTACACTTCCCCTCCCTTGACGGGAGGGGACTGAGGGGAGGGTGACTGCTCGGCGCAGGGCCAAAGTCGGTACGGAGTCTCTGGGTAAATCGATTCTCCTGCCGTTCGATACCGAATTGCCCGCCCGGCACGCTTCACCCCCACCCTAACCCTCCCCCGTCAAGAGGGAGGAGATTTAAAATGACGTGGCAAGCCGCGCATTATTGCTCTAAAAGAGAATAAAAGATAAGATTGCTTCGCTTCGCTCGCAATGACACCGCTTTTTTTAAGGACCTGCGGCCCCGGAAATCTTCCCCATCATCCGCCTTTCAAATTCCCTGTTCAAATAAATCCAAATCGTATATAATCCGGTCTTAAAAAATTTGCGCCCGGAGGCTTTTTTCAGGATGAAGAAGATACGGATTACGGAGATAGACCCCAAAGTAATGACGCAGATCGGGCTTTACGACGAGGGGTGTTACGGGTCCTCCTGCGCGGACGAGTGTTGCCAGTACGGCTGTGACGTGGACCTTGCCGCCTTGAAGCTCATAAACAGGCACAAGGACTTGATTGAGCCGCTTATCCATGCGAAGGTCGAGGACTGCTTCAAGACGGAATTAAAAGAGGACGACGACTACATAGGCGGCGCGTACAGGGAGACGGCGGTAAGGAAAAAAGACAAGACCTGCGCCTTCCGCCTCGTCGGAAAAAGGGGCTGTTCGCTCTTCTACCTCTGGGCGACGAAAAAGGCCCCGAAGAGGATAATCCCGACGATATGCCGGGTCTTCCCCATAACATGGCACAGAGGCAGGCTCTTCATCGACACGCCCTTGAGAAAATCCTGCAAGTGCAAGGAGAAGCCCGCGAAGGGCAGAAAGGTCCCGTCTCTCTTCGAGACGCAGAAGAAGGAGATACGGGCGGTCTTTGAGATAGTGGAGAAGAAGGCACGGTCGAGGAAATAATCTTTCTTGTTTTAAAACCAGAAGGCCCCGAAAGGGGCCTTTGTTGTTTTAAGAATCTCCCATCCCTTGATGGGAGGGGATTAAGGGGAGGGTGAAAATCTTCCTTTTGCTTCGCAAACCAAATATGCGCTTTGCTCGGCTATTTGACATTTTGCCTAAGGCCATCTTGCGCGCTCCGCGCGCTTATTCGCATGGGCTCCTAGCGCTTTCTTCCTCCCCCGCCCGCTCACGCGCCCCTTAGAGCGCTTCGCGTCTATCCTCCCCCGGCTCGCTCACCCCAGCCTCCCTGAGGCGCTCTCCGCCATGCGCCGGTGTATGGTAAAGACTGAACGAAAATCAAAATCCCCCCTCCCTTGATGGGAGGGGATTAAGGGGAGGGTGACTGCTCGGCGCAGGACCAAAGTCGGTACGGGAGTCTCCGGGGTAACCGATTCTCCTGCCGTACGTTACAAATTTGCCTGCCCGGCGAGGGCCCCCTCACCCTCCGCCCTCTCCCACAAGGGGAGAGGGGACTATAAACCTTGTTGGGCTTCGCGATGCTCAGCCCAACCTACCCGCTGGACGGTGCGCGGAGCTCACCCACCTATTGCTCGCTCTTTACAATAGGTTTTTGTTCGCTTTTGTAAATCGTACCCATTTCTAGATGCTTCACGTGATATTTCCCTTCGTAATCCTGAATCTTAAAAAGGCTATTTCCTGCCATTATCAATCCCATTTGAGGTTCCTGCTGAACGAAGATAATGTCACCTTCCTTTGCGTTCACCTCAAACACAGCCAAATTCTCAGCCTTTGAAAGAATCTGATGCTCTCCGGGTGCTAAATCAAAAAATATATATTGCCCTCCTCTAGTGTATCCAATTTCTGATGCAGATTCCTCTTTATCAATAAACACATTGAACCTGATTATAAAACCCAAATTAGATGGGCGTACAACATAAACCATTGCCTTTCCTTTTTCCGGAAGTTTTGGCAACTCAAAGCCATTTATGTCGGATTTTATTTCTGATGGTGATGGGAGGGTAGCGCATCCTGTAAAAATCAATAAAACGGAAAACAGCAAAATTCGAAACATGCTCTTCACAATGTCCTCCTTAGCCCGCATAGCGCACCCTAACCCAACCTACATTTTATTATACTTTAGAGTTGTAGTTGTAGGTTGGGTTAGCGAAGCGTAACCCAACAAATCCGATGTTATTCCAGTCCCACGCCCTCATCAAACGCTATCTCGCGCTCCGCTCCCCAATCCCTGTAGTATATGCCCTGACTTACATATCGGTGAAAGCTTGAGTACGGCCACTCTTTCGGCGACCTCGCAAGCCCGTGTTTCGCAGGATTGTAATGGATATAATCGACATGCCTTATAAAATCATCTTCGTCCACAATCGTATGTTCCCAAAATCGGCGTTGCCATATTGCCTGTTCGCCGCTTTTCAATCTGGACGCAGTCGGGGGGCTCTTAAATTCATCACCACAACCCTTTGTGAAAAAACTCTTAAAGAGCCTCCAACGCGTAGAAAAATCGCTGTCGTTTTCAGGTAATGTCCAGACGCAATGGATGTGGTCGGGCAACAATACAAAGGCATCAATTTCAAACGGGCGCTTTTCAATGACACGCTTAAAGGCTTCTTTTACGAGCATCACATTGGCCTCACGGCATAATATCTTTCTTCTGCCGTGCGTGACAACGGTAAAGAAAAATGACGCCCCCTTTTCTTTCGACCTGCGATATCGCATATCTTGCATTTGCGTTGGGTTACGCTTCGCTAACCCAACCTACATTTAATTGTGCTTAAAAACCAAAAGGCCCCTTTCGGGGCCTTTTGTTCTACTCTATTATCCTTACTTTCATCTCGACCCGCTCGTTCGGCAGGTCCCGCGAGTTACGGGGGAGGTTCACTATCTTGTCCACGACCTCCATGCCTTTTACCACCTCGCCGAAGACCGTGTACTGCCTGTCGAGGAACTCGGAGTCCTTCACCACTATGAAGAACTGCGAGCCCGCGCTGTCAGGGTGCTGGGAGCGCGCCATCGAGACTATCCCCCTCTTGTGGGAGATGGTGTTGAACTCGGCCTTGAGGTTCTTGCCGGGCCCTCCGGTGCCGTAGGTCTCGGTATTCGGCCCCTTTGTGTTCGGGTCCCCGCCCTGTATCATGAAGCCGGGTATTACCCTGTGAAAGATCGTGTTGTCGTAGAGCCCTTCCTTTGAGAGCTTTATAAAGTTCTCCACGTGGTTGGGCGCGGCCTCAGGAAAGAACTTTATCTCGATCTCCCCGTACTTCGTCTCCAGCACCGCCCTCTGCTCTTTCTTCTCAGTCATCTTCTTTGCCCCCTTTTTAGCCGCTATTGATTCCGTATGATTCACAAGGCCGAACGCCACGACCACTACGGCCAGAACTAACATTTTTATGAGTCTCATCCACGCCTCCGTTTAAAGGATTTAAATGTAACCCTCAGGCCGCATCAAAGTCAATATTATTTGCTCTTGTGAATGAGCCGTGCCCTCGCGTACTCTACAGCCTCCGTCTTGTCCCTTACGAGCCCCTTTTCCACCCCCTCGTTTATAAAGGCGAGTATCTCTCCTACCTCCGGCCCCTCTTTTATCTTGAATATCCTCATTACCTCTTTGCCGTTGAGTAGCGGCTTTGGCCTCTTCTTTAAATAAACTCTAAAATAAAATTCAAGCAGTTCGAGGGCTATCCGGTAGAGGTCAGGGGCTTCGCCGCCCCTTGTCGCGCGCGCGTCAGACAACGCGAGGCAGACAAGGTCGACGCCGTCAGGGCCTCCGGAGGCCCTGAAGAGGTGCGCCTTTGCCCGGAAGGTCCTCTCTGCCAATTGGGCGATCCCAAAGACCCTGTGGTGGTTCTTGACGAGCCCCGCAATCGTCCCGGCTGTCCGTTTGCTGAACTTGAGGCGCTTGAGCGCGTCGGATACTACCTTCGCCCCCTCGAAGTCATGGCCGATGAAACGGAGCCTACCATCCTCCCTCGATATGACGAGTTCCTTTCCCGCGTCGTGCAGGAAGGCTCCGAGCTTCAAGACGACCTTCCTCTCGATATGTCCGGCCTTCCGCCCGAGGTGCGCCTTCAACTCCTTCGCTACACCCGGAAAGGTCTCATCCGTTATGTTATTTACAAGGGACTCAGCCTCTTCAAGCGTCTTGAGCGAGTGTTCAAGGAGGTCGTACCCGCCGATATCGACCCAGCCCCTGACCTCCGGAAGGACATGGGCGACGACGCCCGAGTCATAGAGCGCCCTGACGGTCCTCGCCGCGCCTCGGGATGAGAATATCAAAATAAGCTCGTCCCTTATCCTCTCGACCGAGACATCCTTGAGGAGCAAGGCCTTTTGCGTGAGAGACAGCCTGGTACGACCTTCAATCTCAAGGCCGTACTGGAGAGACAACCGGAACGCCCGGAGTATCCGTAGCGGATCGTTGTCAAAGACCTCTGTAGAGGCCATCCTTAAAAGGCGCGCTTCCGCGTCGGGAAGCCCCCCTGTAGGGTCGATGACGGACGCCTCATCCTCAAAGAGCCCGCGAAGATTTAAGGCCATCGCGTTCACGGTAAAATCCCGTAGCGAGAGGTCGCGGAGGATATCGCCTTTGACGAGGGCGAAATCGAAGGTATGGGGGCCTGTCTTTTTCTTTACAGCCACGCGCCACGTCGAGGTCTCTTCATCGAGGAGGAAACACGAGCCGTTGAGCCTTTCGGCTACGCGCTCCGCCGCGCCTTTGACATCTCCTTCGAGGACGAAGTCGTAGTCAGGCGCGGGCGGGGCGGAAAGGATCAAGTTCCTTACGACCCCGCCGACGAGCCAGGCCGGTGTCTCATCGAGCGCCTTATAAACGGCCTTGAGAAGCGCATCCCCCCTCAAGGCGTAAAGGCCCTCCTTAAAAAAAGAACGGGCCGGTTCTTTCCGGCCCGCCCTGGTTGCTTTATCGCCCTTGACCATCAGAGGAGCTCCACCTCTATGAGCCCGTCGTCGAGGGGGACAAAAGGAGCGGCCGCTCCGACGACCTTCGCGGATACCTCCCTGAAGGAAGGGTCCGTCTCATAGATCGACTTGAAGAGGTGCGTCGCCTCTTCCCCGTCGCCCGCCGCCTCGTAGGCGAGCGCGAGCTCGTACATCATCCCCTTCCTCTCCTCGTCGGTCTTGCCCTCGATTTTGAGCCCCTTGATATAATAGATTATCGCCTCGTCCGGGTTGGCGTCCGCCATCGAGCAGAGGCCGAGCCTTATGTAGCAGTCGAACTCGAGCCTCGGGTCCTTGAGCGCTATCTTGAACTCCTTGGCGGCCTCGTTGTAGAGCTCCATCTCCATGTACGCGATGCCGAGGTTGTAGTGCGTCTCGGAGTCCTCCCTGCTGAGTTGCTTGCCTATGCCTTTTTTGAACTCGTCGAAGGTCTCCTTCGGCTCCGCCCCGCCGCCGCCCCACGAGCCCGCGAGGTCCTCGAGCGCCTCCTCCATGCCGAGCTCGGCGGAGAGGTCGACGTAGCCGTCTTTGCCTTCAGGATGGGACTCCTCCGTTATCTGCCCGCCGGAATCGGCGAACCTCACCTCGGGGAATATCTTCTCCTCGGCCTCGACCTTTTCATCGACCTCGATCTTCGCGGTGGGCGCGGATTCGGCCTCCGCGCCCTCTATCTTCTCCATAAGCTCGGAGATGGCGTCCGAGAGGTCTTCATCGGCAGGGGCGTCATACGCGGCCTCCGTCTCTTCGCCGGCCTCCTCGGCGGCCTCTAACGGCCCCTCATAGACGGCCTCGTTTTTATGGACTACTTCAACGGGCAGGGCTTCAGTTACGGCCTCGACAGGGGCAGGCTCGGCGACCGCCGGTTCCTCTTCTATCTCGACAGGCGGCTCGGCTATCGCCTCGACAGCCGCCCTCTCCTCTTCGATTACCGCCTCCGCCCCGGCGGCTTCTTCGACGCGTGGTTCGGCCTCAGGGGTTGCCTCTATCTCGACGACAGGGACCGCCTCCTCATCTTTCAGGCGCTCGCTTATCTCTTCCTCGCCTATATCGATGAGCGGTGCTTGCGCCTTTTCCTCAGGCGCGGCCTCCTCTGTGACTGCCCCGGCCTCTTCCACGCCGGCGACCGGCTCCGTCTCCTTGAACTCTACGATGGGCTCTTCCTTCGCTGTAGGCGCTTCCTCTTCCCTGAACTCTACGATGGGCGGCTCTTCGGCCTTCTCCTCCAAGGGTCCGGCGGGCGCGGCCTCTTCAGCCTCTGTCGGTTGGGCAGAGACGGCCTCAAGCGACTCTATCGGCTCTGCGGCCTCTTTCCCTGCCTCGGTCTCGGCCTCTATTTCCGTCTCGAGCGCGCTTACAGGCTCGGAGAGCGGCTCTTTTGGCCCCTCTTCAGCCTCAGGCGGAGCGGTCTCGATCACCGGAGCCGAAGGCTCCTCCTCTACTTCTATCTCGATCTCTCCGAGCTCTTCCTCTTTCGCCGGGGCCGCAGATGCCGCGGGTGCGGCCTTGCTCTCGGGCACCGCCTCCTCTTCAAACCCCTCAATCGATATCTCTATCTCTTCCTCGGGCCATGAGATAAGGGGTTTTTCCTCCTGAACCGGGATAGCCTCCTTCTCTTCAGGCTCTTCAGGAGCGGGCCCCGGCAAAACGGTCTCGGCCGCGACTGACGGGAACTCTATAAGAGGCTCCTCCGTCTCCCGGGCGGCCGGCTTGAGCGCCGGGGCCTCCCTGGGCTCGGGCCTTGAAAGGGACTTCAGGAACCGGAGACACTCGCCCTCGGATGAGTGGACCTCCAGGATCGAAGCCGCAACACCTTTGGCGGCCTCAACGTCGCCTGAGTCCCGGTAATGGTAGAAGAGGCTCTTCGCGAACCTTAAGTATTGCTGGTCGTCGCCCTTCTTCCTGTAGAGGTCCGAGAGGCCCTTTAATACCTCCGGCTCCCTCGGCTTCGAGTTATAGATGTTGAGATATATCCTCTCGGCCTTCTCGAACTGCCCCTGGGCGACGAGCCTGTAGAATATGACGGAGTACTCGGCGAGCGCGTCCTTCTCGAACGACAGCCTCTGGTACAGGTCCGCGAGCTTAAGCCGGACGCCGATGTTCTCGGGGTCTATCTCGATCATCTTCTTCAAAAGCTCCATCACCTCGCTCGTCTTCCCCTTCTTTTCAAAGGAGTTGACGATGGTGGAATAGGAGCCGATGGCGTCGGCTATAAGCCTCTGTTTGGTGTAGAGCTCGGCGAGCTTGTAGTGTACTTCGAGGCTCGATTCGTCGAGTTTAAGCACCTGCTTGTATACGGCTATGGCCTTGAGGTAGAACCCCCTCTGGCTGTTCGCCTTGGCGACCTCGGTGTACTCCTTTATCGCCTCGGCCCTCTTGTTCATCTTCACATAGAGGTCGCCTATGCGCAGGCGTATGGAGATGTCCCTCGGGTCGACGTCGGAGGCGGCCTTGTATTCGATGAGGGCCTTGTCGAGCGCGCCCTTCTGTATGAACTTCTGGGCGCGGTCGATTATCTTTTCCTTCAGGGCCATCCTTATCCTTTTCTAGCTTTCTTTGAACGCGAGCGGGTCTTTATACCTTCTCACGCAGTTGTGGTTCCATTCCTCAGTCAAGTATTTCGCCTTCAGGAGCGCTTCCTTTAAATTTATCTCATCGTCGTCGAGGATGTATTCCTTGAAGTCGGCCTTGAACCCCTCGGCGAACCTTTTCACAAGTATATCCCGAAACGCATCCCTCGCAACGCTTGAGTGCGCGCCTATCCAACACATCCTCTCCACGATCCCCGCGCCGAATATGCGCTCGTTCAACTCCCGGTTCACGCCGAATATTATCGAGCCGTGCTGGAGGAAGGCGTTTTTGAGCCTCCTCTGGGAGGACCCCACGAGCTTTTTGCCGTCTACGAGGACCTCGTACCTCGAAGGCGAATGGAAGCAGGCGTCTTTCTCCGCCCCCCTGGTCGTCCGCCGCCCCCTTGAGAACTCCGCCTCTACGCCTATGTCCTTGAGGGCCTTTATGATGCAGGCGCTTATAGCGGAATAAGCGCCGTTTATGCCTTCGGAAAACGGCGGGGCGTCAACGGGCGCGGTTATCGAGTACGTGAGTTCCATGTCGTGGAGCACCGCCCTGCCGCCGGTTATCCTCCTTACGACAGGCAGCCCGAAGGGCAGGACCTTTGACGGGTTCTGAATGTAGCCGACCGAGATGGTCGGGTATCTCCAGCCGTAGAGGCGTAGCGTCGGGACCCTGGGGCTTAAGTCCGCGGCACGGAGCAACGACTCGTCCACCGCCATGTTCTCGTCCCCCCTGCCGTACCCGTCGATTATGAGCCTCCAGGTCTGCATTCCTTAAAAAGCCCCCCTTAATGCCGGCCTCTTGCCGCCGGTGTTACCGAATGTAGTATTTTACTCCAAAAAATGAGACTTTGCCAGAGAAAGAGGGGTGCCCGGAGGCCAGGGGCCTTTCATGGCCTCCGGCCATATATGAAATAAAAAAAAGCCGGGGCTCATGCCCCGGCTGAGAGGTAAATGAAACGCCGCGCGCCTAAAACCGGCTCAGGAAGTCGATATTCGTCTTCCCCGCTATAAAGTCGTGGTCTTTCATTATCTTCAGGTGCAGGGGTATGTTCGTCTTTATGCCCCCGACGTGAAACTCCTCGAGCGCCCTGGTCATCCGCGCAATGGCGTCTGCCCTCGTCTCGGCGTAGACGACGAGCTTGGCGAGCAGGTTGTCGTAGTACGGCGGCACGTTATAGCCGCAGTATATGGCGGTATCGATCCTTACCCCCGGCCCTCCGGGTAACACGAGCTCCGTTATCTTTCCCGGCGACGGCATGAAAGTCTTCGGGTCCTCGGCGTTTATCCTGCACTCGATTGCGTGCCCATTCATCTCGATGTTCTTCTGCTTGAAGGCGAGTTTTTGCCCCATGGCTATGTTTATCTGTTCCTTTACGAGGTCGATGCCGGTTACGAGCTCCGTTACCGGGTGCTCGACCTGTATCCTCGTGTTCATCTCCATGAAGTAGAAGTTCCTGTTCTTGTCGAGCAGGAATTCGACGGTGCCTACGTTCGTGTAACCGATGCCTTTGGCGAGCTTCACCGCCGCGTCCCCCATCTTGTGGCGGAGCTTGGCGTCGACCTGCGGAGAAGGGGACTCTTCGAGTATCTTCTGGTGCCGCCTCTGTATCGAGCACTCCCTCTCGCCCAGATGTATGATGTTCCCGTGCTCGTCGGCCACGACCTGTATCTCGATGTGGCGCGGGAGCTCGCAGAACTTCTCGATGAAGACCTCTCCGTCGCCGAATGCGGCTATCGCCTCGGATTTGGCGGTGTTGAAGGCGCTCCCGAGGGAGGCCTGCGTGTGGACGAGCTTCATGCCCCTGCCGCCGCCGCCGCTCGCGGCCTTTATGAGGACCGGAAAGCCTATCTTCTTGGAGACCTCTACCGCCTCTTTCTCGTCCGTCAGGGCGCGGTTCGACCACTGGAGCACCGGGACGCCGAGTTCCTCGGCCTTCCTCTTCGCCTGGACCTTGTTCCCCATGAGGCGCATCGTCGCGGACGTGGGCCCGATGAACTTTATCCCGCACTTCTCGCACGCCTCGGCGAACCCGGCGTTCTCGGCGAGAAAGCCGTAGCCCGGGTGGACCGCCTCTGCGTCGGCGACCTCCATCGAGCTTATGAGCGAGGTTATGTTAAGATAGCTGTCCGCGCTTTTGGCAGGGCCTATGCATATCGCGCCGTCGGCGAAACGCGTATGGAGGGCGTCCCTATCCGCTTCGGAGTAGACGGCGAGCGTCCTTATCCCCATCTCCTTGCAGGCCCTGATTATCCTTACGGCTATCTCGCCCCTGTTGGCGATGAGTATCTTATTGAACATGCATTGGACCCTTCGTTAAAAAAGGCCTGAAGCTCATCCAGACCTCAATACTTATTAGTATGGCTTTCTACTTCGAGACCTCGATATGGAAGAGCGGCTCTCCGTACTCTACGGGCTGGCCGTTCTCGACGAGGATGGAAACCACCTTGCCGTTGTACTCGCTCTCGACCTCGTTCATGAGCTTCATCGCCTCGATTATGCACATCGTCTGGCTGCTCTTCACAATAGAGCCCAGCTCTACAAACGCCGGCGCCTCTGGCGAAGGCGACCTGTAGAAGGTGCCGACCATGGGGGAGGTCACTATCCTGATGTTCTCCGACCTGGCCTTCTCGGACGCCGTCTCTTTCTTCTCGTCTTTGGGCGCCCCAACCTGCGGTTGCGGCTTGACCTCGACCGCTTCCATTGCCGGGGCGACACTGCCCCTTTTGATGCGCACCTTGCCGTCCGCGCCCTCGAGCTCGAATTCGGTGATATCGGTTTCTCTCAAAAATTTGTATATAGCCTTTACATCCTTAATGTCCATCTATCCTCCTATCAGCTGCTCGGCGCAGGGCCAGCTTCAGCCGGGGCCTCTGATGCGTATTAAATCGCCAGCCGTTTGATACGGAATTGCCGTCCGGCGAGGACTGCTGAAAAAGTCCATCTGCTTCGTTGGCATCAAAGCTCGTAACTGCGGCGTACAAAAGAGTACGCCTCGCTCCTCTATACCTCGATTTCTCGCTTCTCGACGCCTCGCGTCCGTTGCTTTTTGAGCAGCCTGACAAGCCGCTTCGCGCATTCCGGATTTTTCGGCTAACTGCCATGACTCATTACAGACAGCGGAGATCCTTGCTTGTGGTTGTGATAACCTCGAACCCGCCCTTTACGACAAGGGCCATGTCCTCTATCCTTACGCCGCCCCAGCCGGGTATGTATATACCCGGCTCCACGGTGACTATCATCCCTTCCCTGAGGACGTCCTTTGAGAGCGGGCCTATGCCGGGGGATTCGTGGATGTCGAGCCCGACGCCGTGGCCGGTGCCGTGGCCGAAGTATCTGCCGTAGCCGGCCTTCTCTATGTGTTGCCGGGCAACGAGGTCTACGACCGAGGCGCGCACGCCCGGCTTAAGTGTTTGAAGCGCCCTCTCCTGCGCCCCCCTTACGACCTCGTATACCTTCTTCTGCTCGCTGGTCGCCTTTCCCATGCAGTAGGTCCGGGTCTCGTCCGAGTTGTACCCGTCTTTAAGGACGCCCATGTCGACGACGACGAGCTCGCCTTTTTTGATCTTTTTAAAGTCGGCCTTGCCGTGCGGCAGAGCCCCCCTCTCGCCGGAGGCGATAATGGTATCGAAGGCAAGTCCTTCTGCCCCCATCGACCTGAAAGAAAACTCGATTTCGAGCGCGGCGTCCCTCTCGACGACGCCTGGCCTCAATATCGCCTCGGCCCTTTTGTAACCCTCGTCAAGGAGCGCGGCTGAAGCCCTTATGAGCCCGACCTCGTCCCCGTCCTTTACGGCGCGGAGCCTTTGTATCGCGTTAGATACGGGTTTGAGCCGGATACCCTTGAAGGCCTTGCGGAGACGGAGGAGATTATCGTATGTGATGTTGTTGGACTCGAAGGCGAGGGTCTTTACCTTAAGCTCGCTTAAGAGTTCCCTTAACGTCTCTATCGCTTTCCTGAAGAGCCTGACCTTGAAGCCCTTTGTCTCGGCCTTCGCCTGTGCAGTGTACCTGGAGTCCGTTACGAGCCACGCGGCGTCCTTTGTGACTATCGCGTAGGCCGTGGAACCCGTGAACCCCGAGAGGTAGCGGATGTTCTTTATGTCGGTTACGAAAAACGCGTCGACGGCGTTCTTTTCGAGGAGCTCTCTTAAGCCCCTCAAGCGCCTCCTCGCGCCTCCCCCGCCTCCGGGAAGAACGGCTATTTCAGGGGATGATCCTATCGCTCAAGCTCCTTCGCCGTTTTGGCCGCGGCCCTCTTAAGGAGGTATCTCGCCTGCCCGATGTTCGCTTCAGGGCCTGCTACGAACGCTATGTAATAGTCGTGATTGACAAGCCTTAAAAGGAGGTCGTTTCCGGCTGTCGCCACCATTACCTCCTCGACCTCGCCGAGGTTAAGGAGGCGGGACGCGTTCCTGATCTCCTCTATGACCTTGCCGTACTCAACACCTACGGTCTCGACGTCAAACCTGCTCTCGCCTAAATATTGCTCCACGGAGATGCCGTCGATGCCCATGACGGTAGCGGCAAGGCCGCCCTTGACATTGTCGACGAGCTCTTTCAATATTTCAAGAAAAGCCATGCGAAATCCGTTTTGCGGGTTTATGCGGCTTCGGGCCCCAAAAAAACCTTGCCCCTTAAGCGCCCTTTGCCGGGGACTTTCTCTTGCGTTCGGCCAATCCCTTGAGCCTCTCGATCTTGTAGCTGAGCGTCTGGTCCCAGGGGGTCGTGTCGGCGAGTATCTTGTAGATCATGAGGGCGTCCTCGAAGTGACCCTGTTTTTCGAGTACCTCGGCCATGGTGGCGGTAAAGAATATGTCGTCCCCTGCCTTGATGTTGCCCATAAAATCATCTTCCCCGCTTCAAAGGGATCAACCGGAAATGGAATGACCTAAATTATTAAAGAATCGGGGACAAGTCAAGGGCAAACTTGAAAAACCCTTGTTTTACGAGGAGTTTAGCGCATCAATTGTCCGCCTCAGCCCTTTTTCAAGCTCAAAAGAAACTCCCTCACCTCTGCCTCGGGGGTCTCCTTCAGGACTACCTTCCCGAGCCCTGTCACCAGGATGAACCTGAGCTTGTCTCCTGAGACCTTCTTGTCCAACCTCATCGCTTCCATTAGGGCCTCAGCCGGGATATCAGGTGCGTCTGTCGGGAGCCCGAGTGAGGAAAGGAGGCCCCTGACCCTCTCTTCTATCTCAGTCCCGCATAGCCCGAGCCTCGCCGAGAAGCCGACGGCCATGACCATCCCTATGGAGACCGCCTCCCCGTGCCTGTAGGTGCCGTAACCGGAGGCCGCCTCTATGGCGTGGCCGAATGTATGGCCGAGGTTCAAAATCGACCTCAAGCCGCTCTCGGTCTCGTCCTTGCCGACGACCTCTGCCTTGATCTCGCAGGAGCGCTCGATTGCGTGCGTCAATTCCCTGCCTATGGAGTAGAGCACGCCGGAGTTCTTTTCGAGGAACTCGAAGAACCCCTCATCCCATATCACGCCGTACTTGACGACCTCGGCCATCCCGGCCTTGAGCTCCCTTTCAGGGAGGGTCTTTAACACCTCGGGGTCGATGTATACCGCCTTCGGCTGGTAAAAGGCCCCTATGAGGTTCTTGCCCGACGGGTGGTTCACGGCGGTCTTTCCGCCCACGGAGCTGTCGACCTGGGCAAGGAGGGTCGTCGGTATCTGGATATACGGCACGCCCCGGAGGTAAGTGGCGGCGACGAACCCCGCCATGTCGCCTATGACCCCGCCGCCGAGCGCTATGATAGGCGAAGAGCGCTCCATCCTGTGCTTGACGAGGCCGTCGTATACCTTGGACGCCTCGTTAAGGGACTTGTACTCCTCGCCGTCAGGGATGGTTATGAGGACCGGGTTGAAACCCGCGGCCTTCAAACCCTTCATGACCCTGTCGGCGTAGAGGTCGGCTACCGTTGGGTTCGTTACAACGGCCGCCCTGCCCTTAAGGCCGAGCCCAGAGGCGCCTGAGCCTATCTCGGAAAGGAGCCCTCTCTTTATAACTATCGGGTAAGACCTCTCGCCTAGGTCGACCCTCAAGGTCCGCATTTTATCCTCACCCTCATCCTTTAGTCCTGACCGCCTGTTTTTACGGACGTTTCCATAAAGGCCCTTATCCGGGAGACCACCTGCTCAATTGAGAGCGCGGTCGTGTCTATCGAAAGGTCAGAGTCGGCGTAAGCCGCGTCCCGCTCCTTAAGTAGCCTCTCTATCGTCTGCCTCTTGTCCGGCCTCGCAAGGAGGGGTCTATCCGCCCTGTCCCCTACCCTTCGGAGTATCTCGTCGACCGAGGCCTTGAGGCAGACGACCTTTCCGAAGGACTTCAGCATGGACCTGTTTTGGGGGTTGACTACGGCCCCGCCGCCGGTGGACAGTACGATGCCGCCTCCGTAAGCGCCGGTCGAGAGCCTCTCTATGACCCCGCTCTCAAGGTCTCGAAATCGCGCCTCGCCCTGGACCGCGAAGATATCCTTTACTTCGAGCCCCGCCTCTCTTTCGATAAGGTCATCGAGGTCGAGGAACTTAAGGTTCAGCTCCCTTGAAAGGAGCCTTCCTGCCGTCGATTTTCCGGTCCCCATAAAGCCGGTCAGGACAATATTCATATTCCTTGTCAAATCTCTACAAGCCTTCCGTATCTCAAAAGAAAAAAGCCGGGTCCGCACGAACCCGGTCCGGCCGCTCGGGGGAAACCCCGCGGGACTCAGTACCTCTCTATCTGGCCGAGGTATCCCCTGTAGTTCCTCTCTATCTCAACTACCGAGTCCCCGCCGAACTTTATAAGGAACTCCCTTGCTATCTCGAAGGCGATCGCTGCCTCGGCTACGATCGCCGCGGCAGGGACCGCGCAGACGTCCGACCTCTCAATCGACGCCTTGAAAGGCGCCTTTGTTACTATGTCAACGGACTTAAGCGGCTTATAGAGCGTCGGTATCGGCTTCATGACGGAGCGGAGCACAAGGGGCTCTCCGTTCGACATCCCGCCCTCTATGCCGCCGGCGTTGTTCGTCTTCCTGAAGAACGTCCCCGGCACGGGCCAATATGAGCCCCTGGAGGCCTTCGCCTTTCTCCCGTAGAATATCTCGTCATGGACCTTTGATCCGGGGGTGGAGCCCGCCCCGAAGCCGATGCCTACCTCGACCCCCTTTATCGCCTGTATGGACATGAGGGCGCGGGCGAGAGAGCCGTCGAGCTTCCTGTCCCACTGGACATGGCTCCCGAGACCTGGCGGCACGCCCGTGACTACGACCTCGAAGACGCCCCCGAGGCTGTCCCCGGCCTTTTTGGCGCGGTCGATCGCCGAGACCATCGCCTTCGATGCCTTTTTATCCGGGCACCTCACCGCGGAAGCCTCCGCGCCGTCAAAGAGCTCGTCGAATGATGAGCCGCCCCTCTTCTTCCATTCGGCCCCCCCGATGCCGGTGACCCAGCTGTATACCTTTATTCCGAACTCATCGAGGAGACGCCTGGCCACGGCCCCTGCCGCTACCCTCGCGGCGGTCTCTCGGGCGCTCGACCTCTCCAGTATGTTACGCAGGTCCCTCTGATCGTATTTGAGGCCGCCGGACAGGTCCGCGTGGCCTGGCCTCGGCTTCGTGACGGTCTTCGATTCATCGTAGCCGGTCGAAGGCATGGGAGACATCGTTTGAGTCCAGTTCTCCCAGTCCCTGTTCCTTATGATGAGCGCGATGGGCGACCCGAGCGTAAGCCCGTGCCTGACCCCGGCGGTTATCTCCACCTTGTCGGTCTCTATCTTCATCCGGCCGCCCCTGCCGTAGCCCGACTGCCTCCTGGCAAGGTCTGCGTCTATATGGGAGGCGGACACGGGCAGGCCCGAGGGCGCGCCCTCCACTATCGCCGTAAGCTCTTTTCCGTGAGACTCGCCTGCAGTCAGAAACCTCAACATTTCACCTTATCCGCCGCGTGATATCGGTCCGTTTACCGGTTAAAATAACATAACACAACAAGGGCCGAAATGACAAAAAAAATGCACCCCGCAAGGGGTGCATCTTCCATCGTTTTGAAGAGAGCCGTCAGGCCTTGATCTTGTCCTTTATTATAGTCGGGGTTATGAATATCAGGAGCTCGGTCTGCGAGTCCGATACCGACTTGGACCTGAAGAGCCAGCCGATGACCGGGATGTCCATCAGGTACGGTATGCCCTGGTCCGAGTCGTTCTTGTCCGTTATCACTATGCCGCCTATGACCGTAGTCTCGCCGTCCCTGACGAGGACCTCGGTAGAGGACTCCTTCTTGTTTATCGAAGGCTCGCCGCCTGAGGTCCTGAACGTGCCTATCGAGTTCCTCGACGCCTTTATCTTCATGAGGACCGACCCGTCGGGCGTTATGTGAGGCGTGACGGTGAGGCTCAAGTTCGCGTCGATGAAGGTAGTGGCCGTGCCTGCCGAGGAGGTCGTCTCGAAGGGGATCGACTCGCCCTGCTCGATCTTCGCCTCCTTATTGTCCATCGTGGTGATACGCGGCCTCGATATGGTCTTGAGCCTGCCTTCGGTCTCGCCCGCAGAGAGCCTCAGGTCAAGGAGGAACGGGTTGTTGCCTGCCTTGCCGAGGAGGAAGCTCAATGCGCCGAGCGTGCCGGCGTTGCCTGAGGCCGGGAGGTTGACCGCGTACTGGTCGGCGCCGTTCGAGATGAAATTGGAATTGGGCGTCTGGAAAGTCGGGTCTACCTGGCCGGCGTTGCCGCTGGAGCCGAAGGTCTCGGTCGAGGTGTTGCCTCCGGTGCCGTACTCGACACCCCACTGGATGCCCAAGTCCCTGGCGAAGCTCGTCGAGGCCTCGACTATCCTGGCTTCGATAAGGACCTGCGGTATCGCGGTGTCGAGCTTCGTGATGAGGTTCTTAGCCGCCTCGACCCCGGCCTTGATGTCCTTTACTATTATGGTGTTCGTCCTCGCGTCGTTCGTGACCGTCCCCCTGTCCGTAAGTACGCCCTGGACCTGCTTTATGAGCTCCACGGACGAGGCGTAGTTGACCGGTATGAAGTGTATCTCGAGGTTCTCAAGCTTCTCCTGCGCCTTTCTCGATGCGAGGAAGGTCTCCTTCTCCATCCTTACCTTCATGGCCGGGGCGACCCTTATGACGTTGCCCTCCTGGACGCTGTCTAAGTCCTTCGAGCGGAGTATGATGTCAAAGGCCTGGTCCCAGGGCACGTTCTTGAGCCTCAAGGATATCGTCCCCTTCACGTCGTCCGAGGCTATGATGTTCATGTTGCTTATCTCCGCCAGGAGACGGAGCACGTCGCTCACGTTGGCGTCCATCATGTCGAGGTCGATCTTGGCGCCGGTATACTCCCCCTTGTCAGCCAGAAGCGCATCTTCCTTATCCGCGGCCTTATCGTCGGCGCCAGGCACGTTCGGGGCCTCCGCCTTTATCAACGGGGCGGGCTCCGCGGCGACGGGGGTGAATTCGAGTTTGAGCGTGCCGTCCTCGTCGGTCACCGTATAAGGCGCCTTTTCCCTGAGCTTCACTATTACACGGACCTCTTTGGGGTCAAAGGAGCCCTGGAACGAGCTTATCGTGGCTACGGCCGTATTGAGCTTTCCGGCGTCAAGCGTCCTTGTGAGCTCTTCCGATATGGTCGCGCCCTTTATATCTATGGTAATCGTCCTGCCGTCGGCGGACTCTTTTACGTTGTACTCGGCCCTCGCGCTTGTGGCGATGGAGAGAGAGCCCGCGCCGTCGGCGCGCCTGAAATCGACCTTCTCGACCCTGAGCCCGTTATCGGCCTTTGCTGCTTTTTCGGGCTCTGCCTTCGGGGCCTTCGCGGTCTCCGCCGCGCTTACAGCCTCGTCCGCCTTCGGGGCCTCAGCGGCTACAGTCGCGGCGGCCTCCTTGACGGGGACTTCGGCCTTGGGCTCGGCCTTTTTCTCCGCCTTCGCGGTCTTTACGGGCTCGGCCTTTTTGACAAGCTTCCTCGCGGGCCTTGCGGCCTCGTCGGAAACAGGCACGACCTTCGGCCCTATGGTAAGGACTATTTCGTCCTCGACGCGCCTTATCGAGTGGGGCGGGAGCTTCTTGCCCGCCGCGTCAAATACGAACCTCGCCTTGTCCGCGTGGGTCCCGACCCTTACGGTCTTAAGATACTTTCCTTCGAGTCTCACGACGTCCTTGCCGATGGAACTGCCCACGTCCCATATGTCTATGACGACCCTTCCGGGGCTCTCCAGATCGAAGGTGTTATAGTTCCCGAGAAGCCCGTCGCTCACTATCCTTATGACGGTATTCTCCCCGTCTTTGGACTCCACGACCTTCACGACCGTAGAGGCCTGTTTCATCGACTTTGCCGGGGGTGCGAGGTCTTCGACCTTGACCTCAGGAGAGGCTACAGGGGCCGGGGCCTCCGCCTTTGCGGCCTCGGCCGGTTCCGCGGCGGGGGCGGGAGGCCTGCTCAAGCTCACGAGTATGCTGTTCTCGCCGGCTTTTACGTCGTGGTCAACACCTTCATTGAGCCCGATGACCACCCTGCCTATGTCCTTACCCTCGCCGTAGGTGGCCGACGTTATCTCGCCGACGAACGCGTTGTTCACGGCGAGCGCGGCCGGGACCTTGTCGAGGTTTACGCCCGGGAGGTCGAGTATGAGCCTTGCGGGCTCCGAGAGCCTGAAGGCCGTGAACTTGACCGGCCCGGTCGTGGCTATCATCACCCTGTCGCCGTCGCCGACGACATTTATGTACTCTACCGATATTACGTCGGGTGCGGCCTCGTTTTGGGCCTGCGGGGCCGAGGCGGCCTGCGGCGCCCCGTCCGTCTTAATCTCCTTCGGCCCCGTCGAGGCGCAGCCGGTGAAGATGAGCGCGCCGGCGAGGATGGAACCGATGAGGCCGTGCCTCAACCGATCGTCTGTCATACGCATAAGCCCTCCAGAGCTTCTCGATACTTGCAGCAAACTGATCTCAATAAAAACAACGGACGCAAAGACCTCGCTTCAGCGGGTGATCTTTTCAGCCGGGATCTTGACCTCGGTGTCCTCTGCCGAGAGGACCTTGCCGTCCTGGTCTTTCGTGAACTCCCGGACGGTTATCGCCCTGCCGTCTATCTTTATGACCTTGCCTTCCTTGGTCCCTATGACGTCGCCCTTCCTTACCACATACCTCTTGCCGTCGGGGGCCTGCACGAGCGCGAAGGCGCCGTCCCTGGCGGCGACGACGGCGTGCACCCTGAAGAGCGTAAGCTCGCAACACTCGAGCGGGCCCTTGATCTTCTTCGCGCCGTCTCCGATGCCGCGGAGCAGTATGACATGGCTCTGGAACGGGTTCCTGTGTCTGGATGCGTCCGTTACGCTCGGCTCTATCTTTGCAGAGGCGTCCAACTGCGCGGGAGCCGCCTGCGCCGCGGCCTGTTTCGCCGGCTCGGCCCTCTTTACGGGCTGTTCCGGCGGCGGCTCTTCCTTCTTGCAGGCAAAGAGCGATAAAGAGAGGGACGCCGCCAGTAAGGCTGTTACGAGTCTCCTTGACATTATTTCTTAGGCTCTCCTTCGCCCTGCATCGGTATGAACCTGAAGGTCGTTGAAGTGAAGTTGGCCTTCAGATAAGGTACCCTGTTCCTGTGCCCGAGCGATATTATGTCCATGCCGCTTATGTTGACAATCCTCGAAAGCTTGCCGACCTTGTCGCTGAAGTCGTAGAGGCTCTCGAACCTGCCCTCGACCGACATCGTTACCGGCACCTCGGCGTAGAAGCCCTTCTTGTTCTCGCGCTCGGGCTTGAAAAGCTGTATCTTGAGCCCCGCCCTCTGCCCGGCCTCGCTTATGCTGTCTATGAGGTCGGGGATCTCCTTCTCGTTCGGGAGCTGGGCGACCGCCGCCTTGAGCTTTTTCTCCATCTCCTCCTTCTCCTGGAGGAACTTGGGGATGTCGGCGGCTATCTGCCTGCTCTCGTTCAGCTTGACGCTCAGGTCCTGGAGCTGGACCCTCAAGTCCTTTACCTCGGCGAACTTGGGGCCTATGAGGAACCAGTATATGAGCCCGACGGCGACGACGTTCACCGCCGCCAGTATCGCCACCCGCTTCGGGAGCGGGAGCTTCATGACTATCTCAGGGTTTATTTTCGGCAGCGCAAGGGCCATGTTATTTCTTCTCCTTGGGCTGGGGCTTCTCTATCGTCTTCTCGAGCCTTATGGTGAAGCCTACGAGATCGTTTCCGGTCTCCCGCTCTACGACCCTCTGCGCGACCTCGAGCTCGACGAGACCCAGCTCCTTGAACTTCTGAAGCCCCCTCATGAAGTCCGCGATGACCTCGTCGTCAGAGGCGTAGCCCTTGACCGTCACGGTGAAGCCCTCGTCCTTCACGGAGGCGAGCCAGGCCCTCTCGGGGATGGCCTCGCCTATCTTCCTGAAGAGCTCCACGGGACCGGTCCTCGCGGCCTCGAGGTCGGTTATTACCTTGAGCTTCTCCTCGACTATCCTCTTCTGCTCCTTTATCTTGGAGAGCTCGCCGATCTTCTTCTTGAGCTCCTCGATCTCCTGCTCGCCCTGCGCCAACTGGTCCTTGAGCCCGCCGGCCTCGTTCCTCACGGTGAAGTACGCGCCCAAGGCCACCACGATGACGAGGAAGCTCACGAGCCCGGCTACGGTAAGCTGGAACCTTACCGATTCCTTTTTCTTTGCGGCCCTTACGGGCAGGAGGTTTATGCGGATCATCTGTCTGCGAACCTCCGCGTGGCGAGCCCGACGGCAACGCCGAAGAAAGGCGCCGAGTCCTTGAGCTTCTCCTTGTCGAAGCGCCTGGGGTCGGCCTCGATGTTCTTGAACGGGGTCACGACCTCGGCCGGTAGCGCGGTCGTCTCCTGCATGAGGTCCTTGAGCCCGGCGGCCCTGGAGCCCCCGCCGCTCAAGTATATCTTATTTACGTAAGAGCCCTGCGAGCCGCCGAGGAAGAAGTCAAGGGACCTCTTCACCTCGAAGGTGAGGTTCGCGGCGATGG
>JACREV010000174.1 GCA_016218095.1 Deltaproteobacteria bacterium
ATCGTCGTCAACACGTCCAATATGCCGGTCGCCGCGCGCGAGGCCTCCATATTCACCGGCATCACCATAGCAGAGTACTACAGGGACATGGGATACAGCGTCGCCCTCCTCGCGGATTCCATCTCCAGATGGGCGGAGGCCCTGCGCGAGATATCGTCCCGCCTCGAGGAGATGCCCGGAGAGGAGGGCTTTCCGCCGTATCTCGCGACCAACCTCGGGGGCTTCTACGAGAGGTCCGGTCGCGTCAAATGCCTTGGCGACGGCGAGAGGACCGGCTCTATCACGGTCATAAGCGCGGTATCCCCTCCGGGAGGGGACTTTTCCGAGCCGGTGACGCAGGCGTCTTTGCGGTTCGCCGGGTCCCTCTGGGCGCTCGACCCCGACCTCGCTTACAGGAGGCACTTCCCGGCTGTAAACTGGCTCGCGAGCTTCAGCCTCTATCACTCCGAGCTCTCAGGCTGGTTCAGGGAGGAGATAGCCCCGGACATGATGGATCTCCGGGGCAGGCTCTATTCCCTCCTCCAGAGGCAGACCGAGCTCAAGGAGATAATACAGATTATAGGGGTAGAGGCCCTGCAGGAGTCCGACAGGCTGACGCTCGAGGTCGCGAACATGGCCCGCGAGTCGTTCCTGAAACAGAGCGTATTTAATGAGGCCGACGCCTTCAACACCTACACGAAGCAGTACTGGATGCTGAAAGCCATATTCGCGTTCATGGACGCGGCTGCTTCCGCCTTAAAGCGGGGCGTATTCATAGAGACTCTCATTGAGAGCCCGCTCCGGACGCGCATCATCAAGATGCAGAACACCCCGAACGACGGATACCCGAAGGCCGCCGAGGAGCTGATAGCCGCCATAGAGAACGAGTTCAGCATGATAGAGGAAAAATGAAATGGACCTCATAACGAGGGAGTACAGGACAGTCACGACACTCTCAGGGCCGCTCCTCTTCGCGGGCAAGATCTCGGGCGGCTCGCTCGGGGAGATGTGCGTCATAAACGTCCCGGGCGGGGAAAAAAGGACCGGGCAGATACTCCAGCTCATGGGAGACCACGCGATCGTCCAGGTCCTTCAGGGGACCTCGGGAATAGACTCGGACGCGGCCTCGGTCGTCCCGACCGGCGAGACCGCGAAGGTCGCCGTCTCTCCCGACGTCTTCGGCAGGGTCTTTAACGGCTTCGGCGAGCCTATAGACGGACTGCCCCATATAATACCCTCGAAGTACATGGAGCTTACGGGGCTGCCCATGAACCCGGCATCGAGACAGAAGCCGGACTTCTTCATCCAGACCGGGATTTCCGCGATAGACGGCCTCAATACCCTCGTCAGGGGGCAGAAGCTCCCGATATTCTCGGGCGCGGGGCTCCCGGCGAACGAGCTCGCGCTGCAGATCGTGAGGCAAGCGAAGGTCGCGGAGGCCGAGAGCTTCGCGGTCATACTCGGCGCAATGGGCATCACTTCGAGGGAGGCGTTTTTCTTCAGGCGCGCCCTTAAAGAGACCGGCGCGATGGAGAGGACCGTAGCCTTTATAAACGAGGTGAGCGACCCGGCTATTGAGAGGCTCTTTACGCCCCGCATCGCGCTTACAACTGCTGAGTACCTCGCGTTCGAAAAAGGCTATCACGTCATGGTCGTCTTAACCGACATGACCGCGTACTGCGACTCGCTCCGCGAGATAGGCTCCGCCCGCGAGGAGATACCCGGCAGGAGGAGCTACCCCGGATACATGTACACGGACCTAGCTTCCATCTACGAGCGCGCCGGGAGGCTCAAGGGCGGCGTGGGCTCGATAACGCTCATGCCGATACTCACCATGCCCGACGACGACATAACGCACCCGATCCCCGACCTCTCGGGCTATATAACCGAAGGTCAGATCGTGCTCAGCAGGTCGCTCAACAGAAAAGGCATCTACCCTCCAATAGACGTCCTGCCGTGCCTTTCGCGCCTGATGAACCTCGGCATCGGCAAGGGCAAGACGCGCGAGGGGCATAGAACGCTCGCCGACGCGCTGTATTCCGCCTACGCCCGCGGGATCGATGTGAGGAGGCTCGTCACGATTGTGGGCGAGGAAGGGCTTACAGAATTGGACAGGAAGTATCTTTCCTTTTCAGACGAGTTCGAACGCCGTTTCATCGGGCAGGGGGCTGAGGAGAGGTCGATAGACGCTACACTCGACCTGGGGCTGGAGCTGCTTAAGACGGTCCCGGAGAGGGAGCTTATACCTGCCGCGAGGAAGGGCTGATGGAGAAGGTCGCGCCGACAAGGGAACAGCTCCTTACATTAAAGCGCCAGCACGAGGTGATAAGGAAGGGGCTCGACCTCTTGAAGTCCAAGCGGGAGGCGCTCATGAAGGAGTTCTTCGGCATAGTCGAGGAATCTATCGGCATGAGGAACGATCTCACCGGGCTTCTCACGAAGGCCGAGCGCGACTTGCAGGTAGCGCGGGCCCTTGCGGGCGCGGAGGTCGAGTCTTTCGCGAACGCCGCTAAGAGGGAGGTCTCTCTCGCCATAAAGGTCAAGAACATCTGGGGGGTATTCGTCCCCGAGATAGAAGAGACCGCGCTCGTCCGGACCCTCGAGGCCCGCGACATCTCGCCCGTCGGCGAGAGGGCCCAGGTCATAGAGACCGCGAGGCAGTTCGAGTCCGCCGCCGATCTTATCGTCCGCATAGCGTCGCGGGAGGTGAGGCTCACGAGGATAGGAGAGATGATAAGGTCGGATACGAGGAAGATAAACGCGATAACTGAAGTGATTCTACCGTCCCTTTCAAGGCGAATAAAGTACATAACGAGGATGCTGGAAGAGAGGGAGCGCGAGGAGATATTCAGGCTCAAGAGGAACAAGGCCAAGAGGCAGGAGCTGGAGCGCAAAGAAAGGGCACGGGAGTAGCAGGCAGGCGCTTGTACGGGCTGTTCGGATATTCTGCCCAGAGCCTTTTCGCGCTCGGCGCAGGGGGCAAAATCTCCTCCCCTTTTTTCAAGGGGAGGCTGGGAGGGGTGATTTGAATGCAAATACGACCTCCCCCGGCCCCTCCTTGGCAAGGAGGGGAGAAATTGCTCGCGAGCGCGCCTTATCGGACCGTTAGCCCCGGATTTTAAAATATATTCCTATAGGCGGGACTTTCCAGTCCCGCTAAAAACCACCCCTGTCAACCCCTGAATTCCCCCCAAACATCCCTCTTGTATTGGCACTCCCCCTTCTGGTATATTTTTATTTTCGGGTTTTTCCGGGGAACTTTCTATAGAAAGTTCCCCCCGGAAGTCCGAAAGTAAAACTCCAGGGGTGTTCGTGTGATAGAGCGGTATTCGAGAAAAGAGATGGCCCGTATCTGGGAGCCTGAGAACCGGTTCCAAAAGTGGCTCGATGTTGAGATAGCCGCGTGCGAGGCGTGGGCGAAGCTCGGCAAGGTCCCGGCCTCGGCGCTGAAGACCATAAAGTCCAAGGCGTCCTTCAATATAGAGCGGATCGACGAGATAGAGAGGACCGTAAAGCACGACGTGATAGCGTTTCTGACATCGGTCGCCGAGTTCGTGGGCCCGGATTCGCGCTACATACACATGGGGCTCACTTCTTCGGACATACTCGACACCTCGCTCGCGCTTCTTTTAAGGGAGGCTTCGGATTTAATAATAGACGACATCAAGGCCATGCTCGTTGTGCTGAAGAACAAGGCTTACGAGCACAAGGACACCGCGATGATGGGCCGCTCCCACGGCATCCACGCAGAGCCCGTGACCTTCGGTCTTAAGATGGCGCTCTGGTACGACGAGATGCGCCGGAACCTCGAGCGCATGGAGAGGGC
>JACREV010000026.1 GCA_016218095.1 Deltaproteobacteria bacterium
ACGTCTTTTACCTCGAGAACGCCGACTCCACCTCCGTCGCCAAGGTCCTCGAAGGGCTCATAAAACAGCAGACTCCCGCGCAACCCGGAGGGGAGACGAAGATAGCGGTCACGCCCGACAAGGACACGAACGCCCTTATCATAATGGCGACCCCCGAGGACTACCAGAACCTCATCCAGGTCATTAAAAAGCTCGACAGGCGGCCGAAGCAGGTATTCGTCGAGGCGATGATAACCGAGGTCTCGATAAACAAGTCCCTCGAGCTCGGCACCAAGTGGCGGGCCTCCGGCACCTCGGGCGGCAACCCCGTTGTCATTGGCGGCGTCGGCTCAATAGACTCGTCCTCGCTTACTGACATAGTAAGCGGCATGGCCGGGTTCTCGATAGGCGGGGCCGCGAACTTCCTGAGCGTACCCGTGACGCAGTCCGACGGGACGGTCACGGAGCTTTCCATCCCGGGCTTCGCCGCGCTCTTTTCGCTATCCGACTTCAAGGACGTGATAGACGTGCTCTCCACCCCGCATATCCTTACGAGCGACAACAAGGAGGCGGAGATAATCGTCGGAGAGAACGTGCCTTTCTTAAGCAAGCTCGAGCGCAGCACCACCACGACGACCGGAGAGCTCCTGCAATCGATAGAGAGAAAAGACATAGGAATAACGCTCCGCATAAAGCCGCAGATAAGCGAAGGCGATTACATAAGGCTCGACATATACCAGGAGATCTCCGCCCTCTCGTCCACCGCGCAGGAGGCCTCGGATATCATCACCACCAAGCGCTCGGCGAAGACCTCGGTCGTCGTAAAGGACAGGCAGACCGTCGTCATAGGCGGGCTCATACAGGACAGGAAGACGAAGAACGCCTCGAAGATGCCTTTCCTCGGCGACATCCCGGTCATCGGCTGGCTCTTTAAGTCCGATACCTCAGCGAAGGAGAAGATAAACCTCCTCGTCTACATAACACCCCGCATAATAAAGGACCTCGACGACCTCGATTCCGTCACGAAGACCAAGAGGGACGAGTTCGGCGCCTCCTCGAAGGACCCGGACGAGGAGGAAGACAAGATTGATAAGGAAGAGAAGCCCGGCAACTGACCTCCTTCCGGAAAAGTGCGATGGAACCCCTCGACGGAGTCCCGTTCAAGGAACGGATAGAAGAGAGAGACGTTGACACGGCCTTCATCGGCAGACTCCCGCTCGCCTTTGTCAAAAGGAACCTCGTCTTCCCCTTGAGGGAATGCGACGGCAGACTCCTCGTCGCCATCACCGGATCAAAGGCATTATACGCGCTCGACGAAGTCGAGCGCGCCTGCGGACTCCCCATCTCCCCGGTCATCGTCCCGCGAGAGGCGGTCGTAAACGCCATACACAGGTTCTATGAGAGGATTTCGGGTTCCGCCGAAGAGGTCGTCGCCGGGCTCCAGGAAGAAAGCCTGGAGGCGATAGCGTCCAGGTTCGAGGAGCCCAAAGACCTCCTCGACCTTGCCGACGAGGCCCCTGTAATAAAGCTCCTTAACTCGCTCCTCTTCCAGGCGGTGAAAGAGCGGGCGAGCGACATACACATAGAGCCGTTCGAGAAGGATGTGGATGTAAGGTTCAGGAGGGACGGCGTACTCTCCACCGTAATCTCGCCCCCGAAGGTCGTACAGGAGGCGCTCATCTCGCGCGTGAAGATCATGTCCGGCCTCGACATAGCGGAGAGGAGGCTCCCCCAGGACGGGCGCATAAGGTTGCTCGTCGCAGGGAAGGACATAGACGTCAGGGTCTCGGTCGTCCCGACCTCTTTCGGCGAGCGCGCGGTCTTGAGGCTCCTCGACAGGAAGACCGGGAGCTTAAGGCTCTCCGACCTGGGCCTCTCCGATAATCAGGTAGCCACGCTTGAGAGGCTCCTTAACAGGAACAACGGCATAATACTATCTACCGGCCCTACCGGCTCAGGCAAGACCACCACCTTATACGCCGCGCTCAACAGGATAAACACCGAAGAGCGGAACATCATCACCATAGAAGACCCGGTCGAGTACCAGCTCCGGGGCATCGGCCAGATTCAGGTGAATTCGAAGATAGGCCTCACCTTCGCCTCAGGCCTGCGCTCGATCCTAAGGCAGGACCCTGACATCATCATGGTCGGGGAGATACGCGACCTCGAGACAGCCGAGATGGCGATACAGGCGTCACTCACAGGGCATCTGGTGCTTTCAACGCTGCATACCAACAACGCGCCATCAGCGGTCACGAGGCTCGTTGACATGGGGGTCCAGTCGTACCTCCTGTCATCATCCCTTACGGCGGTCATAGCACAGAGGCTCATCCGCGTCCTCTGTGAGAAGTGCAAAAAGGAACACGGGATAACCGACAAGGAGGCCGCGCTCTTTAGCGACCCCCCGAAGGCCATCTTCAAGCCCACGGGGTGCGACGCGTGCCTTAAGACCGGCTACTCGGGACAGACCGGCATATTCGAATTCCTCGACGTTGACAACGACCTCAAGACGCTTATACTCAAGAGCCCGGACGCGACGACTATCGCCGCCCACGCCGTCTCAAAAGGCATGAAGACCTTGAGAGAGGACGGCCTCCTTAAGGCGGCTTCAGGCATGACAAGCCTCGAAGAGGTGATACGGGTGACCGAGGAGGATTAGAGAGGAACAGGTTCTGAAAAACCCGGAGTTTGTCCAGGCTGCTCAAAAAGCTCCAGATGCGAGGCGTCGAGGAGCGAGGAGGGAGGCGTGCTCTTTTGTACGCCTGAGTCCCGAGCTTTGATGCCAACAAAGCAGATGGACTTTTTCAGCAGCCTGCAAAACACCATGCCTATCTTCCAATATATAGCTTACACCGCCTCCGAAAAAGAGGTCCGCGGGTCGATCGAGGCGGATAACGAAACTGAGGCCGCCGGAGCGCTCAAGCGCGACGGGCTCTTCCCGAGGGAAATAACGCTCCCGTCGACGCGGAAGGGGCTTCGGAGGAAACGCGTCTCCGCGAACGAGCTCGCCTCTCTGACAAGGAGGCTCGCCACCCTCGTCGGGGCCGGTTGCGCGCTATTCGAAGCGCTCCGTCTCTTATCCGATGAAGAGGAGAACGCGGAACTCAAAGCCGCGCTCATCCGTATTCGGGAGGAGATCTCCGGCGGCTCGACACTCTCAAGGGCGCTTGAAGGACATAGAAACATCTTCCCCGAACTCTTTATCAGGACAGTAGAAGCCGGTGAGCACGGGGGCACGCTCGATAAGGTCCTCTTAAGGCTCGCGGACTTTCTCGAAGCAAGGGGCAGGATAGCGGACAGGGTCAAGGCCGCGCTATTATATCCGGCGCTCATGGCGGTAGTAGGCGCGCTCGTCCTCGCCTTCCTCTTCGTATTCGTGATACCGAGGATAACGGCGATCTTCGAGGACTCCGGGCAGTCGCTCCCGCTTATTACAAAGCTCCTCCTCTTCATGGTAGGGATACTAACGGGCTGGTGGCACGCGCTCATTATAATAACCGTGCTCTCGTTTGTATTCGCCAGGAAGTACCTGAAGACCCCGAAGGGCAAAACGGCGCGGGACTCGTTCCTTCTCGGCGCCCCTGTCATAGGCAGGCTCTACTTCAAGTTCCAGATGGCTTCGTTCGCGCGCACGCTCGGAAGCCTCCTTTCAAGCGGAGTCCCGATAATAGGCGCCCTCAACATGACGTCCAAGGTGCTCGGCAATAACGTCCTTGAGGCCGCGCTTTCGAATGCAGTCAGGGACCTGACGGAGGGCGGCGCGCTCTCGGGAAGCCTCAAGGCCTCGTCCGTCTTCCCTCCCACCCTCGTCCACATGGTCTCTACCGGAGAGAGGAGCGGCGAGCTCTCGTCTTTACTCCTCAAGGCCGCCGACGCCTATGAAAAGGAGTTCGAATCAGGTGTCGCCAGGGCCCTCACCCTCATCGAGCCGATGATGGTCCTCGTCATGGGGGTCGTAGTCGGCTTCATCGTGCTCGCGATACTCCTCCCCATATTCGAGCTCAACCAGGTCATCAGATAAACCGTGCGCAGTCCCGCATAAAAATCGCCTATAATATAATGCAGGGGATGGAGATGGAAGGCCAGGACCTCTCAAAACTCAAGATAGCAAAACCCGTCGGAAGGGCGGGGCTGAAGAGACGGCGGAAGGGCGTCTGGGCGGCGATAATAATCGCTGTAGCGGTCATAGCCGCGCTCGCCTTGAGCGGGGTATTGAGCCCCTCCGTAGAGGTCAGGGCCTCTATCGTCTCGCTCGCCTACCCGTCTGAGGAGTTAACGCTCCTCAACGCGTCCGGCTACGTCGTCGCCCAGAGAAAGGCCGCTGTCGCCTCGAAGACTACCGGCAGGCTCGTCTGGATAGGCGTAGAGGAAGGGAGCAAGGTAGCAAAAGGCGAGGTCATCGCCAGACTCGAGAACGAGGACGTCGAGGCGGCAAAGTCAGAGGCCGCCGCCAACCTCGGGGTCGCCGAAAGGGGCCTCGACCAGGCAAAGGCCGAGCTCAAGGACGCCTCCCTCAACTTCGAGAGGAACAAGACGCTCCTTGCCGAAGGCATAGTATCGAAGAGCGAGTACGACGCCTCTGAAGCGAGGTTCAGGAAGGCGCAGGCCGCGGTCGAGTCCGCGAAGGCGTCTATCAAGGCCGCATCCGCGGGCTTGAGGGCCGCGGACGTCTCGGTAGAATACACGCTCATACGCGCGCCGTTCGACGCCGTGGTGCTCACCAAAAACGCGGACATCGGCGACATCATAACGCCTTTGGGCGCCGCGGCAAACGCAAAGGCCGCGGTCGTCACCATCGCGGACATGGGTTCGTTACAGGTCGAGGCCGACGTGTCGGAGTCGAACATCGGGAAGGTCAGTTTAAGGCAACCCTGCGAGATAGAGCTCGATGCGCTCCCTGAGGTGCGCTTCAAGGGAGAGGTCCATATGATAGTCCCCACAGCCGACAGGGCCAAGGCCTCTGTCCTCGTAAAGGTCGCCTTCATGGAGAAAGACCCGAGGATACTCCCGGAGATGAGCGCGAAGGTAGCTTTCCTTTCAAGGGAATTAAAAGATGACGAGCGCGCGCCTCGCCTCGTCGTCGACCCGTCGGCCATAGCCGCCGTGGAAGGCAGGAACAATGTCTTTGTCATAAGGGACGACGGGACGGTTGCCGAGACCGAGGTCTCTTTAGGCGAGAAGATGGGCGCGACGGTCGAGGTAAAGGGAGGCCTTAAGGCCGGGGAAAAGGTCGTGCTCGCCCCGTCCAGGAGGCTTAAGGACGGGACAAAGGTAAAGGTGCTCGAAAAGTAATGGGACCGGAGGGAAACCCGATAGTCAGGGTAAGGAACCTCTCCAAATCGTACAGGAGGGGCGAGCAGGTCATCCCGGTCCTGAGCGACATAGACCTCGACATAAACGAGGGCGAGTTCATCGCGCTCATGGGCCCCTCGGGCTCAGGGAAATCGACGCTCCTGAACCTCCTTGCCGGCATAGACAAGGCCGACGGCGGCTCGATCGAGATAGGCGGGGTCGACATCACGAATCTCACCGAGACCGAGCTCGCCCTCTGGAGGGCCGCGCACGTCGGCTTCATCTTCCAGTTCTATAACCTCATACCCGTGCTCACGGCCTTCGAGAACGTCGAGCTCCCGTTGCTCTTGAAAGACCTCTCTAAAAAAGAAAGGCGGGTCCATGTGGAGCTCGTCATGGACCTCGTCGGGCTCTCGGACCGCCTCGACCACTACCCGGGGCAACTCTCAGGCGGCCAACAGCAGAGGGTCGCTATCGCGCGCGCCCTCGTCACCGACCCGACGATACTCGTGGCGGATGAGCCTACCGGAGACCTCGACAAGGTCTCGGCGGAGGAGGTCTTAGGCCTCATGGCGCGTCTGAACGAGGAGTTCAAGAAGGTCATCATCATGGTCACACACGACCCCAGGGCCGCGGAAAAGGCCCACGTCATAAGGCACCTTGAAAAGGGTTACCTTAATGATCGCGCTTAAGCTCCTCATAAGGAACGCCTTCCGACACAAGCTCCGTACTTACCTCACCATACTCGGAATAACAGTCGCCATACTCGCCTTCGGGTTGCTACGGACCGTAGTCGACGCATGGTACCATGGCGTCGAGGCCTCTGCCGCGGACAGGCTCATTGCCCGGAACTCCATCTCGATCATCTTTTCGCTCCCCATCTCCTATAAAGACAAGATACGGTCCGTGGAGGGGGTCGAGGAGGTCGCCGCAGGCAACTGGTTCGCCGGCATCTACATCAGCGAGAAGAACTTCTTCGCCAACTTCGCGGTCGAGCCGAAGACCTTTCTGGATGTCTACCCCGAGTACGTCCTCTCCCCCGATGAAAAGACCGCCGTCTTGAAGGACAGGAAGGCGGCGGTAATCGGCGTCAAGCTCGCCGAGAGGTTCGGATGGAAGGTCGGCGACCCGGTGACGCTCCGGGGTACGATATTCCCCGGCAACTGGGACTTCACCATCCGCGGCATATACAGGGGGCGGGTCCCGAACACGGATGAGTCCCAGTTCTTCTTCCACTGGGACTACCTTAACGAGAAGGTAAAGGAGACAGAGCCCGCGAGGGCCGACCAGGCCGGGTCCCTTTTCATAAAGATAGCCGACCCGGACAGGGCCGGAGAGATA
>JACREV010000182.1 GCA_016218095.1 Deltaproteobacteria bacterium
AAGGGCGGCTCCCTCGATAACGCCATAGTCATTGGAGACAACGAAATACTGAACGAAGAGGGCTTGAGATACCCGGACGAGTTTGTAAGGCACAAGGTATTGGACCTCATGGGCGACATCTCCCTCCTCGGTTTCACGGTGATAGGGCAACTCAAGGCCCACAGGTCGGGCCACGCACTCAACTTCAAGCTCGTCCAGGAGATACTCAAGTGGCCCGAGAGCTGGGTCTTGACCGAGTCACCCTCTAAAGAAGAAAGCGCGCCCGCAGGCTGTCCCCTTGTTGAAAAAATGGCGACCGTCTGAAGCGCCGCTGATATTTAAATCAAAGCCCCTTTTCAGGGGCTTTTTTTATTCTCTCTTAGGGTCTAATACCCCGCGGCTTGCCGCGTTTTAATCCCCTCCCCCTTGATGGGGGAGGGTTAGGGTGGGGGTGAAGCCCTGGCCGGGCGGGCAATTCGGTATCGAACGCCTATAAATCGATTTATCCCAAAGCCCACATTCGAGTTTTGGCCCTGCGCCCAGCAGAGATTTCACCCTCCCCTCAATCCCCTCCCATCGAGGGAGGGGAGGTATTAAGGTAGATACCCCGTAGTCTTCTGCGGGGGAGTTCATTAAAAAATTCCATATATATTAAGAGCAAGGACTGTGCCCGGGCCAGTCATGGATAATGCCGTGTTTTAATTGATGTTTTCAGGAGAGGAATATTTGAGGTGTAAATTTGGTTTACATTCTGGTACTATCATCTGTAAACAAAGTATCCATCTTCCGGAGGTCCTCGTTCCATGTCCTGGCACTACGAGTTCTATTACATTTCGTTGTTCGCAACCGTCTTTACTTCCATAGGCATGGCAGGCCTCATCTGGTTCAGGGGGGAAAAGAAGGCCGGGGCCGTGCCGCTCACGCTCTTTTCCATCGCCGTCGCCTTCTGGGTCGCCGGGCAGATACTCATAACCACGGGAGACGAGTTGGAGAGGGAGGCCGGGAGGTTCCTCGTCAACCTCTCTCCGCTCGTAGGAGCGTTCTTCGTCCACTTCGCGCTATCGTTCACCGGATGGGGGAGGAAGGAATTCATCTACGCGAGTTACGCGGTAGCCATCGGCGCCTCCATCTTCGGGGTGCTCTATCCGGCGGGCGAACTCATGCCGTGGCTCGCCTTCCCGCGTTTCTACTGGTTCGACGAGCCGGCCATATGGGTGGCGGGGATAACAATCGCCTACGGGCTCTTCGGCCACTTCTGGCTGATGCGCGCGGGGTTCAAGAGCGAGGAGAGAAGGCGGAGGCAGATAAAGGCCGCGGTCGTTTCCGCGGCATGGGGGTTCGCATCCGCCTCGGGTTTCGTCTTCGGCTCCGTCGGAATAGAGGTCTTCCCCTACACGGTCCTCTTCCTCCCGGTCTACCCGGTATTCCTCGTCTACGGGGTATTGAGGTACGAGTTCATGGATGTGAACCTCTGGGCAAGGAAGTCGCTCGCGTGGCTCATAGTCTTTACGCTCTCCGTAGCCGTCGTAAGCCTCGCCATAGCCGGGCTCGCCTCCTTCGGCCTCAGGGGTTTCATAGGTCTGCCGCTCTGGCAGATATGGGTCTTTACGCTCGTTGTCGCGCTCATAACCCTTGCGATAGAGGGAAAGGCGCTAAACATGGCGACCAGGCTCATATACCCGGGCTCGCGGATAAATGCGCGCCTGTTGAAGGAATGGCAGGACGAGCTCGAAGGGGCCGAAGGATGGCGGGATCTGTCGACGAGAGCTACCAACATCATGTGTGACCACCTCGGGTTCACCGTGGAGGTGAGGGCCCTGCCTGAGGCGCCGGAGCTGTATTCGAACAAGCCGGGGATAATAGCCGAGTGCGGCAGGGGGGTCTGGGGGTTTAAATTGTGCGGGTTCGAGGACGCTACGCCGGGGATAGTCCGCACCGCCGAGGTCTTCGGCGCGCTCTTTGTAGGGAGCGCCAAGAGGCTCGATGACGCGCTGAAACTTGCCGTCCGCGAAAAAGAGGCGCTTAATGAAAAGCACCTCGCTGACCTGGGAAGGATATCGGCGACAGTAGCGCACGAGCTCCGTAACCCGCTCAACAACATCAGCATGGCGTCGGCCGGGTGCGACACTGAAGTAAAAAAAGAGATAGCCCAACAGATAAACAGGGCGCAGAGGATAATCGGAGACCTCCTGACATACTCCGGGGAGTTCAGGATTGAGAAGAGGGATCTGGTACTTAAAGACGAGGTCGACTACATCGCGTCCCAATACGCCAAAGTCCATAACGCGAAGATAACGGTGGATATAGCGCCGGAGATCGTCGTCCCTGGCGACACGCACCGCATACACCAGGTCTTCTACAATCTGCTGGATAACGCGCAGGCCGCGGTTAGGGAAAAGGAGAACGGCACGATACTCGTCCACGCCGCCAAGGGGAGTAACGAGGTCAGGGTCAAAGTATACGACAACGGCCCCGGCGTGCCCGACAAGATCAAGGACGACATATTCAGGCCGTTCGTATCGGGCAGGGGCGGGAGCGGCCTCGGCCTCGCCATAGTCCAGAGGATCATGGAGGCCCACGGCGGGCGCGTCGAGCTCATAAAGAAGAACAACTGGTCGTGCTGTTTCGAGCTCTTCTTCCCGATAGAGGGGTGATGAAAAAAGGCGATATCCTCATAATCGATGATGAGTCCGCGTTCCTGCGGCTCTCATCCAAATGGCTCGAGGAGAAGGGATACGGTGTTGAGACCGCGCCCGACGGCGCGACCGCGCTCTTCGCCTTCAAGACCGGGGGCTTCGACATAGTCCTCCTTGACCTCTCCCTTCCACCTTCCGCTACACCCGAGGAGGGGCTGAGCCTCCTGGGCTCCTTCGGCTCGGTCCCTGTCATAGTCCTTACGGGCCACGGGGAGCGGGAGCTTGCATTGAAGGCCGTAGGATTAGGGGCGTGGGACTTCCTCACAAAGCCCGTCGACCCGGACCTCCTCGAGGTCGTCATCGAGCGCGCGCTTGTTAAAAGGAACCTCGAGGAAGAGGTTTTGAAACTCAGGCGCTCACTCGCGTCGGGCCCGTCAGACCCGACGGGCATCGTCGGCAACAGCAGGCCCATAAGGGAGCTCAGGAACCTTGTCAGGAGGATAGCCCCCTCGTCGATCAATGTCATGATAATGGGGCCGAGCGGCACGGGCAAGGAAAGCGTAGCCCGCGCCATACACGCCCTTTCTCCCAGGCGCGACAAGCCCTTCATGCCCGTACACTGCGGGGCGATACCTTCAGAGCTTCTTGAGAGCGAGCTCTTCGGCCATACAAAAGGCTCGTTCACCGGCGCGGAGAGAGACAAGCCGGGCCTCATAGAGGCGGCGAACAACGGCGTGCTCTTCCTGGATGAGGCGGGCGAGATGCCTTCGGCGATGCAGGTGAAGTTGCTCAGGTTCCTTCAGGACGGGACATATCTGCCCGTCGGCGGGAGGGTCGAGAAGAAGGCGGACGTGCGGATAATATCGGCGACGAACAGGGAACTCGAGAAGATGATAGCCGAAGGGACGTTCAGGGAAGACCTCTACTACAGGCTCAAGGGC
>JACREV010000022.1 GCA_016218095.1 Deltaproteobacteria bacterium
AGGGAGAGGTTCAAGAAGTACCTCGAGGAGAAAGGGATATTCCCCGGTATACACTACCCTGTCCCATGCCACCTGCAGAGGGCGTACGCGCACCTCGGGTACAGGAAGGGAGACTTCCCGAACGCCGAGGCGCTCTCCGTCGGGTGCCTGTCGCTACCGATCTTCCCGGAGCTTACGGACGATGAGATAGAGGCCGTTATCGAGGCCGCGAACGGGTACGCCGGATGATAGAAGAGTCCGTCCAGGCCTTTATCCCCGCCTTCAACGAGGAGGCGACGATAGGGACCGTCATAGAGAGGACGCACGAGGTCTTGTCCCGGCACTGCAGGTCGTTCGAGGTCCTCGCCTTTGACGACGGCTCGACGGACGCGACCCCGGCTATCTGCGACGAGGCGGCGAAGAAGCTGAAAAACGTCAGGGTCGTCCACCAGGCAAAGAACGGCGGCGGGTGGGGGCCTGTCGTCAGGTACGCGTTCCTGAACTGCAAACATGACTGGCTTGTGATAGTCGATTCCGACATGCAGTTCGACCCTTACGACCTTGAGAAGTTCATGCCGTATTTGCCGGACAACGACATAGTCATCTCCGGGAGAAAAGACCGGCACGACAGCGCCATGAGGAAGTTCATAACCTTTATGGACAAGCTCCTTTTGAAGCTCCTCTTCGGGGTCTCGTTCTACGACCTCCACTGGATAAAGTTCATAAGGATGGGCTTCGTGGACAAGGCCCTTATCTCGGGCGACTCGCCGTTCATCGAGACCGACGTCCTCATACGGGCCAAAAGGCGCGGGGCGAGGGTCAAGGAGTTCTGGTTGCCGCACTACCCCAGGCTCCACGGCACGGCGACGGGCGCGAGCTTCAGGAACGTCTACAGGTCGGTCAGGGAGATGTTCGCTTTATACATAAGGCTGAGAGGGCCTGCCAGGTGATGCGCTACGACCACCTCATACTCGGGGCAGGCATCTACGGCCTTTACGCGGCGGCTCTCCTCGGCAAAAAGGGGCTTAAGGTCCTTGTCGCCGAATACGAGGACGGCCCCTTCAGGAGGGCGAGCTGGATAAACCAGGCGAGGGTGCACCACGGGTATCATTACCCGAGGTCGGTATCCACCGCGCGGCGCACAGCCATGTACTACCGCCGGTTCAACGCGGACTTCCCTTTCGCCATCAACAGGTCGTTCAGGAAGATATACGCGTTATCGAGCGTGGGGTCGCTCACCAACGCGCCCCAGTTCCTCAAGTTCTGCGTCCACGTAGGTATCCCGGCGATTGAGATAAACGCCGCGGCGTACTTTAACCCCCAGTACGTCGAGGCTGCGTTCGAGACCGAGGAGTACGCCTTCGACCCGTTCGCTGTAAGGGACGCCCTCATGGAGAGGGCGAAGGAGACGGGAAAGGTAGATTTTCTCTTCGGCGCGAGGATTCTGGGCGCGGAGAGGCAAGGCCGCGTCTATTCCGTCGCATTCAACGAAGGGCGGAAGGTCGAGGCCCCGGCGGTCTTGAACGCCACCTACTCAAGCACGAACCAGGTCTTATCAAAGTTCGGCTTTCAGCCGATGAACATCAAGTATGAGATCTGCGAGGTCATAATGGTCGGAGTCGGCGGAAGGCTTAAAGAAGCGGGGCTTACCGTCATGGACGGGCAGTTCTTCTCGGTCATGCCCTTCGGTCTTGCCGGGAGCCACTCGCTCACATCCGTCGCCTTTACGCCTCATTTAAGCTCCTACGAGAAACTGCCGGTCTTCAGGTGCCAGGAGAGAAATACGGAGTGCACGCCGGGACAGCTCGCGAACTGCAACACCTGTCCGGCGAGGCCTGAAACGGCCTTCCCGTACATGAACCAGCTCGCGAAGAAGTATCTTGCCGCAGGCATGGAGATGGGTTATGAGTCCTCGCTCTTCGCGATAAAGCCGATACTCCTTGCCGCCGAGCTCGACGATTCGAGGCCGACGATTACGATGAGGCTCTCTGATGAACCCTCGTTCGTCTCGGTCCTTTCGGGGAAGATAAACACGGTCTACGATCTCGATGAGGTGCTTTGATGAAGTACAAGGTCTTCGTATCCTTCATTGCTTATACGCATAACGGCGGCTCAAGGGTCGCCGGGTTCCTTAAGTCCGTCGACGCGTTTTTGAGCTCGACCTTCGAGTGCCACGAGATAATCATCGTGAACGACGGCTCGACCGACTCAACCGCCTCCGAGGTCGAGTCGGCGTCCGCCGGGCTTAACGGCAACCTCATACTCATAAACCTCCCCTGGAGGCACGGCCTCGAGCCTGCGATGACCGCCGGGTTGCACAAGTCGGTCGGGGACTTCGTCTACGAGATGGACTCGATCGATACGGACTGTGCCGAAGAGTTCCTCCGCGGGATGTTTGAAGCCGCCGTCGGAGGTTTCGACATCGTCGCCGGGGTCCCGGAGGCCGCCCAGTCGATGACTTCCAGGCTCTTCTACAGGTTCATAAACAGGGTCTCCTACGCGGACCTGCACATGACCTCCGAGACGGTAAGGCTCGTTTCCCGGCGCGCCATAAACGCGATGCTGAACCTCAAGGAGAAATTCCGCTACAGGAAGGCGCTCTACCTCCTCACCGGATACCCGAAGAAGAACCTCCTCTACCGGTCTCCTTCGAGGGGCCGGAGCGGAAGGCCCTGGTACGAGGACCTCGATCTGGCGCTCGACATCGTCATAGGGTACTCGAACATAGGCATAAAGCTCATACACTTCCTCTCGGCGGCGCTCTTCCTGTTTTCGCTCGCCATAGGCGGCTGGGCGATATACGGCTGGTTCTTCGAGAACGTGGTCGAGGGCTGGACCGCTATAATGGTCTTCCTCTCGTGCGTCTTTTCAGGCCTCTTTTTCATCCTCGGCATGCTCGGCGAGTACATCCTCCGCATATTGAACGAAGTAAAGGGCCGCCCCTATTACACCGTCTCCTCGGTAAAGGTGTTTTCCGAGACCGCGAACGCCGCGAAGGCAGGGCGCGTGGGGAGACTCGAAAGGGACTCTCCGGCGACTGAGCCGTCCCGATGAAGGAGAGCGAGTACCGGTCCATATACTCGGTCGAGGACGCACACTGGTGGTACAAAGGCCTCCGGCAGATAGTCTTCAGCTCCCTCAAGGGGGCCGTATCGGGCAGGGTCTTTGCGCTCGACGCCGGGTGCGGCACCGGGGCGGTACTTAAGAGGCTTCTGGAGGAGGGGCACAAGGCCGTCGGCGTCGATTTTTCTCCCACAGCCCTCGCGTTCTGCGCTGAGAGGGGGCTTACGAGGCTGGTGAGGGGGTCGGTATCCGAGTTGCCATTCCGGGACGAAAGCTTCGACGCGATAGTCTCTCTTGACGTCATCTATCACGCGGCGGTCGAGGACGACGTAGAGGCGCTCCGGGAGTTCAGGAGGGTCTTGAGGAAGGGCGGCGTGCTGATACTCAACCTCCCGGCGTTCGAGTTCCTCAGAAGCCCCCACGACCTCGCTAACCAAACGAAAAGGCGCTACACGAAGGCTATGCTCGCGGAAAAGCTCAAATCCGCCGGGTTCTCGATAGAACGGGTCACCTACAGGAACGCCGCGCTATTTCCAGCTATCGCAACCGTGCGGTTATTGAAAAAAGCCTCTGCCGCCGGACATTCGAAGGACAGCGACCTGGGAAAGGTCAACCCGGTCCTCAACAGTGCATTGACAGGGATACTATCGCTGGAGAATGTCATCTTAAGACGCCTCGACATGCCTTTCGGCTCATCCGTATTCAGCGTGGCGAGGAAGGCGTGAGATGAGGGGGGGGTGCGTAAAAAAGGCGTTGTTGCCGGGTATCGCGCTCGCCGTGGCCGCCGTTATCCTCATCTCGCCCTTCTTTTCGCAATGGGGTAACATTGGCGTCTCCGACTGGGACAACCAGCTCTTCTACCACGCCGCCTCCATAAGGACGATACTCGAATTCCGCCAGTTCCCGCTCTGGAACCCGTACCACTGCGGCGGGGCCCCGATGCTCGCGAGCCCGGAGCTCTCGTTCCTCGCGCCTTCTTTCATATTGCCGCTCCTCTTCGGTGAGGTCACAGGCGCAAAGCTCATAATAATCGCTTACGCCGTCCTCGGGATGTGGGGGATGTACTTTCTCTCCCGCACGCTCGGGTTCGGCAGGCTCTCCTCGTTCCTGCCTCCCATCGTTTACATGATGAGCAGTTGGTTCGCCCTCCGTATCGTCGAGGGGCACACCGGTTTCCTGCCGTTCGCTCTCCTCCCGTTCGTCGCGGCCTTCTACATAAGGTCTTTTGCAGGCGAAGGGATAAGGCTGAAGGATATGATCCTATCGGCCTTTTTCTTCGCCTGGATGATTTTCGCGGGCGGCGTCTACCCGTTTACGGCGACGGCCATATTCCTCTTCTTCTTCTGCGCATTCTCGATTATTTCAAAGAGAAGCATAAGGCCATTGATAAGCCTCGCGCTCATCGTGGTCGCGGCGTTCCTCTTCAGCGCAGTAAAATCCATCCCCCAGTACGAGTTCATCTCAAGCTTCCCGAGGAAGACAGAGGCGGTAGAGTACAACTCGACAAGGATTCTCAAGGACTCGCTCTTCAAGAGGGACCAGCGGGTGACTAAACAACCCGCGGAGTTCTACATGGGCGAGAATGAAAAGACGGAAGAGTACCTCCGGACCTTCTGGAGGGGGGCGCGCCCGTGGGGGTGGCAGGAGTACGGGGCCTTCGTGGGCTTTGCCGCCTTCGCGCTCTATGTCGCGGGGTTCGCGTCTTTAA
>JACREV010000019.1 GCA_016218095.1 Deltaproteobacteria bacterium
GACTACCCTTTTAAACCTCCTCCTCGGAAAGCTCGAACCCACGACCGGCACGGTGCGCCTCGGCACGCGCCTTGAGGTCTCGTACTTCGACCAGCTCCGGGCTACGCTCGATGAGGAGAGGACGGGACAGGACAATATAGCGGACGGCAACGACCAGATAATCATCGACGGCAAGCCCCGCCACATAATCGGCTACCTCCAGGACTTCCTCTTCACACCCGACAGGGCGAGGACCCCGGTAAAGGTGCTCTCAGGCGGGGAGAGGAACAGGCTACTCCTCGCGAAGCTTTTTTCAAGGCCCTCAAACCTCCTTGTGATGGACGAGCCGACGAACGATCTCGATATCGAGACCCTCGACCTCCTTGAAGACATCATCGTCGAATATCCGGGGACGGTCCTCCTCGTAAGCCACGACAGGACGTTCCTTAATAACGTCGTAACGAGCACGATGGTCTTCGAGAACAACGGATTGAACGAATATATAGGCGGATACGACGACTGGCTTCGCCAGAGGCCGCAAACGGAAGAGAAGATTGATAAAAAGCCTAAAAGAGAGAAGCCGAAAAAAGAGAGAGCCGCAAAATTGAGCTTCAAGGAAGAGAGGGAGCTAAAGGAGTTGCCCGAGAAGATAGAGGCGCTTGAGACGGAACAGGGCGTCCTTTACAGCGCCATCTCCGACCCCGCCTTTTACAGGCAGGGCGGGCAGAAGACGGCAGAGGCCAAGGCGCGCCTCGATGAGATAGAGGCTACACTCAAGGCTTGTTACGCGAGGTGGGAGGAGCTTGAGGCGAGAAAAGACGCGTCCGCAGGGGCGTAGGGTTGACAAAAATAGAGAGTCTTAGCCCCCTATCCCCTTGTGGGAGAGGGCGGAGGGTGAGGGGGGTCCTTCACCCCCGCCGGGCGGGCACAGCCGATCGATATGGATTTGCCAGTCCGGCGAGGACCGCTCCTCGCAACGACAAAACCGACCCCTCCCGGCCTCCCCTTGCAAAAAGGGGAGGAGATAAACGGCTCCCCTCCTTAACAAGGAGGGGCCAGGGGAGGTCGTACTTCTTTTCGACCGCCATAAGATAAAAAAATATTCACCCTCCCCTTTGTCCCCTCCCGCCAATTGGAATTTGGGGAGGGGAAGCTTTGGGATGTATGCGTGGTGAATTTTCGTTTTCGATAAATTGAGATTGCTTCGTCTCTTGCGCTCGGCGGCCAAAGCCTAATCGGCGTCTATAGCCTTTTCCGGGCACAGCCGATTGATATGGATTTGCCAGTCCGGCGAGGACCGCTCCCGCAACGACAAACTGTGTCTTAAATAGAAAGGCCTGAATGACTTATCTCAAATCCCTGAACCCTGTACAACTTAAGGCCGCCACATACGGCAAGGGGCCCATGCTCGTGCTCGCCGGCGCCGGTAGCGGCAAGACAAAGGTCCTTACCTCGAGGATCGCCCATCTTGTCATCGAGAGGAAGATCGACCCCGAGAACATCCTCGCCGTCACCTTCACGAACAAGGCGGCAGGGGAGATAAAAGAACGGCTCGAGAAATTAATCGGGGACAAGACGGAAAAGATCTGGGCAGGGACCTTCCATACCATCGGGCTCAGGATAATAAGGGAAGAGGCGGGACTCCTGGGCCTCAAATCCAACCTGACCATCTACGACGACGAAGAGCAGACATTGCTCGTCAACTTCGTGATGTCCGAGCTCTCGATCAGCAACAAGGACCTGCCGTACAAGACCGTCCTCTGGGAGATAAACCTCGCGAAGAACAACTGCCTTACGCCGGACGAGTACGCGAGGAAGAGCGAGTCCGACCTCAAGGCCGTCATAGCCCCGATATACAAGGCCTACCAGAAGAAGCTTACCTCCATGAACGCCGTCGACTTCGGGGACCTCATCTGCAAGCCGATACAGTTGCTCCAGTCGAACGAGCTTGTCCTCAAAAAGTACCGGGAGAAGTTCTCTTACATCCTGATAGACGAGTACCAGGACACGAACAGGTCCCAGTACATACTTACGAAGCTCCTTTCATCCGGGAAGGCGAACCTCTGCGCCGTAGGCGACCCGGACCAGTCGATCTACGGATGGAGGGGGGCGTCGATCGAGAACATTTTAAAGTTCAAGGAGGACTACCCCGAGGCGATTACCGTGAAGCTCGAGCAGAACTACCGCTCGACAAGGAACATACTCGGCGCGGCCAACTCCGTGATCGCGAACAACGAGGACAGGATAGAGAAGAACCTCTGGACTCAAAACGACCTTGGAGAGCCCGTCGTCGCCGAGGAATGCCTTAATGAGTCCGAAGAGGCCCGGTTTGTCGTCAAAAACATAAAGAAGGTCATGTCAACGGACCCTGCGGTCAGGTTCAAGGACTTTACGATACTCTACAGGACCAATACGCAGTCGAGGCCCTTTGAGGAGTTGTTCTTCGAGGAAGGGATACCGTATACGATAGTCGGGGGCTTCAAGTTCTTCGACAGGCGCGAGATAAAAGACGCGCTCGCGTACCTTAAGGCGATACTCAACCCGGACGACTCGCTCAACTTCTTGAGGATAGTGAACGTGCCGCCGAGGGGCATCGGAAAGGCGACGCTTGAGAGGGTACACAAGATAAGCGGCGCGCACAACTTGACGCTCTACGAGGCCTTCAGGAAGGGGAAGCGGGATAATATCTTCGGTGAGAGCGCGAACGACTTCATAGGCACTTTCGAGATGCTCAGGGCAGAGGCCTCAGAGATGCCTTTGCACGAGTTCACGTCAAGGGTACTCGACATCACCGGGTACGAGGACTTCTGGGCGGCCAAAAAGACCGAAGAGGCGGACGTGCGGGTCAAAAACCTTCAGGGCCTCGTGGCGTCGATAAAAAATTACGAAGCGACCCACAAAAGGGCGACCCTTGGCGATTATCTGAACCTCGTCTCCCTGATGAGCGACGCGGATGCGCTTGAGGACAAGCACAACAGGGTGACTCTGATGACGATACACTCCGCCAAGGGGCTCGAGTTCCCCTTCGTCTTCATGGTGGGGATGGAAGAGGGGCTCTTTCCGCATAAGAGGTCCATAGACGACGAGACAGTCGAAGAGGAACGGAGGCTCTGCTACGTGGGGATGACCCGGGCGAGGAGGCGGCTCTTCCTCGTCTCGGCCAAGCACAGGAGCGCGGGCAAGGAGGTCTCGTCGCAACTCCCTTCGAGGTTCATCGCGGAGATAGACCAGACATTCGTAAGCAGGAAGGAATATATCCCGGCAGGGACGGCAAAGGACCATATAGAGGCGATAAGAAAGCTGCTGAACCCCGCGCAGGGCTGAGCAGGCTCTTAAACCTGCGCCCTTTGCTATCGGGCTCAATCCTTAGGGGCATCGTATGGATACCATACACACCTTTTCCATAAACGGCGTGAGGCTCGCCACCGGTGACCTCATCTGCACTACGGACGGCGGGCCGAGGCCTTTGTTGCCCGGTCTCCTCTGGAGGCTCGTCGGGCTCTTGATCCCCGGCGAGGTCGATCACATCGCCATATACGTCGGGCCGGAGGGCAGGTGCGTTGAGGCCGGAGGCAGGTTCAGGATAAGGAAGTTCTCAGCGCCGGAGACATGGGACGGCGGAAGGATGTACAAGGAGAGGGGCTTTGTCGATTCTTTTATCGGCGCGGCTTACCCGCTCGCCGGAAGGTCCGTTACAAAGGCAAGGGATAAGGAGATACGGCTGAGTGTCGCGGACTACTGCGTCAGGCAGGCCGAGGCCGGCAAATACTACAACTTCAATTTTTTCGACTCAAAGACCGAAAAGAGGTTCTACTGCAGTCAGCTCGCCTACAAGTCCTATCTTAAAAACGGGATCGACCTCAACACCGGGAGGCGTTTTCTCGGCATACCGGGGACGGAGTCTATTATATTCCCTCAGGAGATTTGGGACGCCTGCGCCAATGAGCGTGCAGGGGATGTCCTGGCAGGGTGTTGAAAAAGCCGCCTTAAACCGAGAGAGGCCCTGAAGATGGGACGGATACGGCGGGGTCTGAAGCCGGAAGGGTCAATAGCTCTGGTATAGCCAGACGACCTTGCCTATTACGAATGTCCTCAGGTCTTCGGCGTAGACCGCCGTATGAGGAAAGGTCGGGTTATCGGGCTTCAAAACCACCTTGTCGGGGTGGATGAAGACCCGCTTGACGCTCACGCCCTCGAAGTTGAGCCATACGGCGTAGATGTCGCCGCTCACGAGCCGCTTGTCATTGACGTCCACCCCGACGGTCGCGTCGTGGAGGATATTCGGCGCCATAGCCTCGCCCCTTACCCTCAAGGCCAGGGGCCCTTTCACATAGTCCTTCTTCGGGACCATCACGCTGTCCATGGGGTCGGTGCCGGGAAAGTTATCCGGGCCGCCCGCGGATAGCATGTCGTAGACCTTTACGCAGACGAAGTGCTCTCCGTACGCGGCCCTCGGCTCGCAGGCGTGTTCGGTGTTGATCATGTCGTAGCTCGATATGGGCCCTGAGCCGGTAAGGAGCCAATCGAGCTTTACCCCGCCGATAAAGGAGATCTTGCGGAGCGCCGTTATATCCGGGTTCCGTTTGTCCTTTTCGTAGTCGCTAATGGTGGCCACCCTGTTGAAATCAATCCTCTTTGCAAATTCCGCCTGATTGACTTTCAGGATCTCCTGCCTGATATAGCGTATTCTTTCACCGAGGGTTGACATAAAAATACAGTTGGGCGTAAGATTTCACTTGACATTTATACGCACTAGCGTAAAATCATATGACGCGGTTTGTAATAAGTTCAGCAGGTCTTTAAATATACAAGTTTTTGGAGTCTTTCTTATAGCATTTAGCCGTCTTTCAGTCAATACGCAACCGGAAAAAAAGATAAAAAATAACGAAAGGGGTTTTTCGCAGGAGATGGCCGTTAATTATTCGAAGATATTTGACAGGATGCTCAAGGCGGGCGGGTTGAAGAACGGGTCTCAGTTGGCAAAGGCCCTGGGGGTCTCTCCGCAGGCGGTCTCGAATTATAAAAAAAGGGGGGAGTTGCCCGCGAGCCTCATTTTCAAATTCGCCGAGACGTACAGCGTCTCTATCGATTGGCTTCTTACCGGCGTGGGCAACACCGCTCAAAGGACGGAGTTCGCTAAACCCGCGTACGCGCATGAGACCGACGAGTATTATTCGATCGACAAACCCGAGTGCCCGTCAAGCATCAACGACCTCATGATGCTTACCCCGGACGAGATCATCTACGTTGGGAGGCTCCTCAAGGTGCTACGGGGCCCGGAAAAGTACGTGCCGGCGTTAAAGGTCTGCATAGACGCGTTCATAAAAGCGGCGGATAAATCGACGAGTTGAGCGCGCCTTTCAGGCTCGATGAGGCGAGGGCGGCCCTCCTCTGGAGGGCCGCCCTGTTTTTTTGTGCGTAGCGCCCCAACCTAAACCCTAACCCGTATCGGGAGTATCACCGTCGTTATCCCGCTCCACTGAAGCCTCCGTTGAATCGCGAAGGCCGTCTCGTTGTGGAGCATCTTGTGGTAGAACTTCTCCAGCCTGAAGGTGAGCTGTCCGGTAAAGACCATTATCCTCGGGAACTCGCCCGCAAGGGCCTTGCAGACCTTTTCGGCGCTTTCGACGACGTCGGTCCCCTTGTCCATCCTGTAATCAGCCGGGAAACCCAGCTTCCTCGCAAGCGTCACGTACTTCCCGAGCGCCCCCCCCACAGAGGCCTCGAGCCTCTCCAGCTCTTCCGCGCCCTTGAAGGTGCCTGAGTCGATGACCGCAATGGAGACGAAGACGATGTTCTTCATCTGCGGGAAGTTCGTTGCGGTCGACAGGAGCGTGTGTATCCCGAACCCGTTGTAGCCGGATACCAGTATCACGGCCGTCGGCTCCTTGGGGTTTACCGGCTCCGAGTTTACGGGGCCGAAGACCGGCATGTTCATGAGCATCTCGTCCAATTGGGCCGTGCCCTTCTCGACCTTCCTGTAGTGGCTCTTTATGGTGTAGCACCCGGCGATCACGACCGAGGTTATAAGGAGCGTCACCCATCCCCCCTCCATGAACTTCTCATATGACGTCACGACGAGTATCGTCACGCAGAGGACGAAGCCTGTGGCGTGGACCGAGAGATGCCGCCACCATTGCTTGTCGGTCTTGCGCCTTTTGATGAAGAACCGAGACATCCCGAATTCCGAGAGTGAAAACGTGAGGAAGACGTTTATCGAATACATGACGACGAGCGCCGAGACCGACCCCTTCGTGTAGAAGAGGAGCGCAAGGGCGGATACGCCCATGAGGACGATCCCGTTCTGCATTGAAAGTCGCTCGGATAATGCGGAGAACCTGTGCGGGAACCACGAGTCTACGGCCATGTTCGCCATGACGCGGGGGCCGTCTACGAAGCCGGCCTGCGCGGCGACAAGGAGTAGCGCGCCTTCCGAGAAGATAGTTATGAACGATATGAGCGGGCCGGCAGGCCAGCGTCCGTAAAGGGCGTCGGCGAGGACCGCGTTCAGGGTCCTCCCCTCCACGGGCGCGACCCCGACGAGCAGGTAGCTTATGAAAAGCCCGCTTGCCGTGAACGCGAGGGATACCGCCATGTAAGTCATAGTGCGTTTGCCCGTCTGTACCCGCGGCTCCCTCATTATCTGGAGCCCGTTCGAGACCGCCTCTATCCCGGTGTAGGTGCCGCCGCCGAGCGAGTACGCCCTAAGGAGTATCGCGAGCACCCCCACGGCCCCGATGGACTTAAGATCCGCCGAGAGGCGCGGCACAAAGTCGTTTGCCATCGCCCCGAACCTGTCCGAGTGCGAATAGAGCCCGTCGAGCAGAAGCAGGGCGTGCGTGATTATAAAGGTAAAGAATATCGGGGCGAGGACGGCGATCGACTCTTTGACCCCCCGGATGTTCAGCACTATGAGAAATACTATCAGAAAGGCCGCAAACGGGAGCTTGAACTCGTGATATCGAAGAGGCAGGAAGCTCCATATCGCGTCCGCGCAGGAGGCGATCGAGACGGTTATGGTGAGCACGTAGTCGACGAGGAGCGCGGACCCGGAGACGACCCCCGGTTTTTCGCCGAGCATATGCGTCGCCACTATGTATCCGCCGCCGCCGTACGGGAAGTGCTCGATTATCCTCGTGTACGCGTAGGAGATGACGAAAACGGTAAATACCATCATCCCGGCGATGAGGAGCGAGAGGTACGCATGTTCGCCGAGCGCCTTGAAGGCCTCCTCAGGGCCGTAGGCCGAGGAAGACAAGCCGTCCGCCCCGAGCCCTATCCACGCGAGCACCGGGATGAGCGATATCTTGTGGAAAACGGCGGCGGTCACGGGCTTAGGCTCTCCGAAGAGCCTTCTTTTTATGCCTTTGCCTTTGTCCCTGCCCTCTTCCATTCACGCCCCTTTTCGAGGGCTTACACCCTCAGTCCCGTCCGGCAAACCCCCGGCATTATAAATAAGGATAGCAGATTTGCCGGCTTCACGGCTGTTCCGAGACAAGGTATTTTCATAGGCTTGACACTACTTAGGGGACAGGTTACATTTGGGATAGGCAATAAAATCGGGATGCGGATCTGAATAGCCTGCCTGTAAACGGTTATCTGTCCCCACCCCTATATAAAATAAGGAGGGGTAATAATGGCACAGGCAAAAAAAGGCGACCATGTGAAGGTGCACTACAAGGGCACCCTCGAAGACGGGTCCGAGTTCGACGCATCATTTAACCGAGAGCCGATCGAATTCACCCTGGGGGACGGCATGTTGCTCCCCAGGTTCGAACAGGCCGTAGAGGGCATGGACGAGGGCGAGACGAGGAATATAAGGATCCCGGCAGACGAGGCCTACGGGCCGTACTTCCAGGACCTTGTGATAGAGTTCGAAAAGGAGCAGTTCCCGCCCGACCTCGACCCGAGGATAGGCGAGCACCTCGAGCTCCAGCAGGAGGACGGGTCCTCGACCGTCGTAAAGATAGTGAATATCTCCGGCGATAAGGTAAGCCTGGACGCGAACCATCCGCTCGCGGGCAAGGACCTCCTCTTTGAGATAAAGCTCCTGGCCGTAAACACATGTTGCGGAGGCCATTCGCACTGAGGCCTTAATCGGCGCGCGCGGCCGCATGGCCGCGCGCGTTTTGTTACGGAGTATAAGCATACCTGCGTTGCCCCCGGGCTTGCAAGCGGGCTATTAACATCCCCCGATCATCCTTCCGTTTCATTTTTGCCGTATAACTTTCGCTCACAATCGGGACAGATGCTATGACTGAACGATGCTTCCGAGTGTTCTTCTATGTATTTTTCAATTCGAACCCACTGCCCTTTATCATTGCGGATCCTCTTGCAGTAGGCACATACAGGCAATAGCCCGCTCAGGGTCTTTACCTTCTCCAATGCGCTTTGAAGCTCATCAATAAGCCTTGTTTTATCCTCTTCTGCTTTTTTCCTTTCGGTTATATCTTCCATCGCAAGCAGTATAAGGTCTGGTCGGGCACCCTGCTGTCGAATCTTACGAGCGTTTAGCAAAAGCAGGCGCTTACCCAATCTTGGAAAATCGTGAATTACCTCATAATCATTAAATTGAAAATTCTGAGGAATAATTCTTTCCAACAGTATGCGTAAAGAAGGTATATCCCATTGTCTGTCATTGATTTCGTATAGAATTCGTCCTTCAACGTCCCCGGGGTTCATTTCGAACAGCTTATAAAAGGCTGGATTTGCAGTTACAATTCTCAGGCCCTTATCTACGATGATCAAAGGCTCTCGAACAGTTTGGACGATCCCTTCTGCCCGAACCCGCGCATTGTTTAATATTTGGAATATGTGCCGGCTCATTTCCTCCAGCTTATCAGCGCTTATTCCCAATACACGGAGCTCTTCTATCCGTTGTTTGAGTTCAGCAAGATCGTCAAGTTCTTCCTTTGGAAGTGCCATAACCACCTCATATTAATTTTAAAACTAATCCTATATGGCGCAAGTAACTCCGTTCCGGATATGTTTTCTCAGAAACAGCAAACTTCACCCCGGACCCCCCGTCTTCTCCTTCATATCAGAGGTTATCGTCTGCCGCAGCTCGAAGTACCCTTCCCACGGGTCTTCCTTCAACCCCTTTATCCGTTCCGCCATGTTCAATACGGTGAAGGAGTCCGCTCGGAGCTCCCCGAGCTCAGCCCATGAAACGGGTGCGGCGACAGGCGCGCCCGTCTTCGCCCTCGTCGAATACGGCTCGATCGCCGTGGAGCCCCGGTTGTTCCTCATGTAATCGATGTAGATCTTATCGGTCCTCCTCGCCTTTGTCATGATGGAGGTGAACCTCTCCGGGAGCCCCCTTGCGACGAATCCGGCGAGCGCCTTCGCAAACGCCTTCACCTCGATCCAATCGATGAGGGGCTCTATCGGGACGACCACATGGACGCCCTTGCCTCCGGTAAGCTTCGGAAAGGACTCGAGCCCGAGTTCCTTGAGGACCGCTCTCAGGAGAAACGCCGCCTCGACGAGCCGCTCCCAGATGACGGACGCGTCGGGGTCCATGTCGAATGTGATCCTGTCCGGGAACTCGACCTTCGGCGTCCTCGACCCCCAGGCGTGTATCTCGAGCGTCCCCAACTGGATGAGCCTCAGGAGCCCGTCAAGGGAACTCACGGCCATGTAATCCTTGACCTCTCCGTCTTCCATTATCGGAACCCGCTCTATGCCCGCGGGGACGGATTTATCGGCATGCTTCTGAAAGAAGCACCCCCTGTCGTAGCCCTCGGGACAGCGCACGAGCGTAAGGGGGCGGCCTTCGATGTGGCGGAGCATCCGGACTCCCACGAGCTCGTAATATTCGACGAGGCGTTTTTTTGTAATTTTGTCTTCGGGGTAGAAGACCCTCTCCGGGTTTGTAAGATGGACGAACGGGGCCTCTGTCTTTTTTTCAGTCCTCTCTATCGTAACCTCTGTCCAGTCTTTGTCAGGCCTTAGCCCCTGGAACGAGGCCTGCCGGAGTATTCCGTCGCGCGTCCATTCGCTGAACTCGACCTCAACGACGAGCTTCGGCGTTATCCATGCCACGTCGCGCGCCTCAGCGCCTGTTGGAGGGTCGGCGAAAGGCGGCCCGGCGCCTCCGAGGAAGCGCATCTCGTCGAACAGGGATTTAAGCGACGCTTCGTTAAACCCCGTGCCTACGCGGCCGCAGTAGACGAGCCGTCCCTCTTCGTCGTGCGCGCCGACAAGGAGCGCGCCGAACCCCGCCCTTTTGCCTCCGGAGAGCGTATACCCGCCGATGACGAACTCCTGCCTCAAGCGGCACTTTGTTTTAATCCACTCACGACTCCTCCCCTGCCTGTAAGGCGAGGAGCGCGCCTTCGCAATCACCCCTTCGATTGAAAGGGCGCAGGCTCGCTCGAAAAAGGCCCTGCCGTCTCCTTCGAAGTGGTCGCCGTATCTTACATTCAAAAAGTCCTTCGCGTGCGCCCTCAAAATGGCCTTCAGGAGCGCCTTGCGCTCAAAGAGCGGGGTCCCCCTTAGATAGTACCCGTTGTAGTAGACGATATCGAAGACGATATACGAGAGGTCTTCATCGTGCCCGAGGCTCAAGGAGTTCTGCAGGTCGCTAAAGCCGGTCGTGCCGTCGGGCTTGAGATACACGGCCTCGCCGTCGAGCCATGCGGTCTGCACGCGGAGCCTTGAGAGGGAGCTCGCGATGGAAGGGAACTTCGCGGTCCAGTCGTTGCCGCCCCTCGTGAATAGACAAACATCCCCGTCGATTATACGGGCGAGCAGCCTGTAGCCGTCGTACTTTATCTCGAAGAGCCAGTCGCCTTTTGAGGGGGGTGAGTCCGCAAGATACGCAAGCTCGGGAAATAGCCTTAAGGGCATCGGAACTTTTACGGCGTTTATCTCAGGCATGTCCGAGGGGACAAGGGATGGGATTTCTTTGGAGGTCCACACGCCCCGGCCTTCCGCGACATCTTCTATCGCAAGACCGCTTAAGACGCTCAAGGGGAGGTCGGCTGTGATGTCGCCGTCCCTCCGGGCCTCTGCGTCCGCCTCTTTAATGAGGACCCATTCGTCTTTTTCTTCATCCTGTTTTATAAGCCGGACGAGCGCCCACGCGCCCTTGAGTTTCCGGCCTTCGAGGATGAACTTGAGCTCCCCTTTACGGTATCCCTCATGAGGGTCGACTAAAGGTATCCAGAACCCCCTGTCCCAGAGGATGACCTTTCCCGCGCCGTATTCGCCTTTCGGGATTACGCCTTCGAAGCCGCCGTATTCGATGGGGTGGTCCTCGACATGGATTGAGAGGCGTTTGTCCGCGGGGTCGAGTGACGGGCCTTTCGGGATAGCCCAGCTTTTGAGCGTGCCGTCGAGTTCGAGACGGAGGTCGTAGTGGAGCGCCCTTGCAGAGTGCTTCTGGACGACGAAGATACCGCCTGCCGTATTTCCTTCGCCGCCCTCCGGCTCAGGGGTCTTTTTGAAGTCGCGTCTTTTGCGGTAGCCGCCGAGCCTCCCTTCTTCAGCCATCAGCCCTTGGCCGCCTTCTTCTGTCTCGGTTGTCTCGCCGCTTCAGCCTCTTGAACGCTCTTCTTCAAGAGCGACATGAGGTCGATGACCTCGCCACGCGCGGGGAGCGCCGGGGGGGCCTCTTTCGCGGCCCCGGTCTCTCCGGCCTCTATCTTCCTTTTTATGTAGCCCTCGAGCTCCTCCCTGTACGTGTCGCGGTACTTCGAGGGGTCCCAATCAGAGGCCATGCCTTTGACGAGCTTTTCCGCCATCTCGAGCTCTTTCTCCGTGACCCCGGCGGCATCAAGGTCTTCGGAGGGGAACTCCAGGTCTTCGGCCCCCTTGAGCCCTTCCGCGTACCTCAAGAGGTCGAGCACCAGGACCTTCCCGTACGGCATGACGACGCCGATGTACTCTTTAGTATGTATTACGACGCGGGCGACCCCGGCCTTTCCTGTGCGTTTTAGCGTTTCGCGCAAAAGCGCGTACCCTTTCGCGGCCTTCTTTATAGGCGCGAGGTAATATGGTTTTTCGAAATAGACAGGGTGTATGCGCTTTGCGTCGACGAAGTCGATTATCTCGACGGTCTGGGTCGCCTCGGGGTTGGCGTTCTTGAAGTCCTCGTCGCTCAAGACCACGTAGCGCCCCTCCTCGTACTCGTAGCCCTTTACGAGGTCGGTTGGCGCCACCTCCTCGCCGGTCGTCTTGTTGAACCTCTTGTACCCGACCGGCGAGAGGTCGCGTTTATCCAGGAGGTTGAAGGATATCTTCTCCTCCCCCTTTTCGGCCGTATAGAGGCCGACAGGGATGTTGACGAGGCCGAAGCTTATGGTGCCTTTCCAGATCGCGTGTGGCATTTATGTCCTTTAAAATTAATAAACATCGTTCTTCGTGTTGTAGACATTGAACTTGCCGGTTGGCGTGATGAGGCGCTTATCCTTAATGACCGCCTTTAGCTTCCTCGTCTTGTCGTCTATGACGACGACAGCGGACTCCTTGTCCTTTGCCCGCCATACCGAGAACCATATCTCGTCCCCGGCCTTGTTGTACTCGCCGTGCACTACCCTCATGGGGCCGGGAAGCCCCGACCACTTCCCTACTTGAATTATATCATATCCCTTGTCGAGGTTTTTTATGTCCCAGACCGCGACGGTCGAGTTGAACTTTTCGTCCGGGTTCAAGGGGGTGTCCACCCAGAGATTGCTCGACTTCGGGTGGGTCTTTACAAAGAGCGCGCCTCCGCCCTGCCCCTTGAGCTTGCGGACAACCTTCCACGCGTTCTCCTTGTGCTTTATCGGATCGGTGCCTATGAGGACGACGGTATCGTCCCCGAGGTGAGGGGTCGCCCAGACAGGGCCGTAGAGCGGGTCTACGAAGTTCGCGCCCCTGCCCGGGTGCGGCTTTACGCCGACCTCTATGAGTGATACGAGCTTGTCTTCTTTCGTGTCCACGACCGCTATCTTGTTCGATGTGTTCGCGGCGACAAGGAAGTACCTGCCCGTTGAGTCGAGCCCGCCGTCGTGGAGGAACGGGGCGGCGTCGATCGAGGTTATCTTGAGGTTCACGAGGTCAGAGTAGTCGACCATCATGATCTTCCCGGTCTCCTTGGCGCTCACGATGAACTCGGGGTGGAACTTCGAGGCGACGATGGACGCTACCCTCGGCTCGGGGTGGTACTCCTGGGTATCCACCGTGACGCCTCGGGTCGAGACGACCTTGAGGGGTTTAAGCGTCTCCGCCTCCATGATGACGAACTGCGGCGGCCAGTAGGAGCCGGCTATCGCGTACTTGTCCTCGTAGCCCTTGTACTTGGAGGTCTCGACGGAGCGCGCCTCGAGCCCTATCTTTATTTCCGCGACATTGTCCGGGACCTCCATCCAGAGGTCTATGAGGTTTACCCTCGCGTCCCTGCCTATCACATAGAGGTATCTGCCGGATGCCGACATGCGGGAGATGTGTACCGCGTAGCCGGTCTTCACGATGTTCACTATCTTCTTCGTGTTGCCGTCTATGAGCGCGACCTGGCCCGAGTCCCGTAATGTAAGAGAGAAGAGGTTGTCGAGGTCGAGGTCGTTCATTTTTTTCTTTGGCCTCGCCTCGACCGGGACGATGACCTTCCGCGATGCCTCCATCTCTTTAAGCCCGAACTCCGGCGGCTCCGGAGGGGTCTGCTGTATGTAGCGGGCCATTACGTCGACCTCTTCATGCGTAAGCTCCCCGGAGGTCCCCCAATTGGGCATCCCGGCCGGAGAGCCGTAGTTGATTATAGCTTCCAGGTTCTCTGTCCCGAGCGGTATCGTAGTCTCCGGTGTTAGCGGCTTTCCGGTCGCGCCCTTACGCAAGACGCCGTGGCACCCGGCGCACCTCTCGAAGTATACCTGCTTGCCCTTCTGGAAGTCGGCCTCGGATATCATCGGGGCCTTGGGGTTTATGTCCCTGTGCATCTCGACCTGGCCCAACGGGGACTTCCCGCCCGCCTCGTATTCTGCGGACGGCTTTCCCTCCTCGTGCTCGGGGGGCGCGGACTTCTGGCCAATGGCTACGATAGGGACAATGACGAGCGGGACCGTAAACAGGAAGGCTAGGATGAAGACGGCGCGGGCGTATCTCACTGGGCCTCCTTGGCATGTGAATAAGGGTATGCGAATCCGGGCTGTCAGCGCGGCTTTCAAGGGCCAAAAGACGCTTTTTGATGCCGCTCTACGCCCCTTTAAGGATAACTCTAAACCGGAATTTGGCGCTGTCAAGCAAAGTTCCCCCTCTGAACCCCTTGAAATCACCTGAAAAAGGCCTGGCTTGCAAAAAAGCCGTGAGTAATGCGATTATAACTTCACTGTCACATTACCTTAACAATCCCCGTTTAGAATGGGCTCAAATAAAACGAGGAGAAAAGAGTATGAACTGTCCGTATCTTGAAAAGGGAAAGGTCGAGATGTGCGCCGCATCAATCACGCTGCTTGCGCCGTCTGTCGAGGAGACCGAGGAGTACTGCTCAACCGAGGAGCACTACAGGTGCCCGATGCTCTTGAGCCACGTCCTCCGGTCAGGCGCCGCGAACGAATACCGCAATTGAAGTAACTTCAAAATAAAGAAGGAGGAGTAACAGGGATGAAAAGAAAGCTGTTTATGGTTCTGGGTGCGGCCGCCATCGGCCTTGCTACAGCGAGCGGAGCGCAGGCCGAGTTCGCCTTCGGCGAAGAGACAAAGGGAATAACGCTTACCAGCAACGAATCAGATCTGAACATCAGGGTAAGGCTCCAGCCGAGGTTCGACTTCGGCGACCTCGTAAAATCAGAGGACGGCAGGTCCTATGAGAGCGAATCCGACCTTTACTTAAGAAGGGTCCGCCTCGAGATGGGCGGGCACCTCCTTACGAAGACGATAAAGTACAACCTGACGCTTTCGGCCGACAAGTGGGAGCAGACCGGACATACTGACGAGGTCGCCCTCCTCTACGGGTATGTCGAGTGGGACGCCGACGAGGCCTACTCCTTCCTGGTCGGCAAATACAAGCTCCCGTACTCGAGGGTCTCCCTCACCTCGTCCTCGAAACAGCTCCTCATAGAGAGGCCCGCCTCTACCGAGGCGGCGAAGAAGGTCTTCGGCGAGACCGACGCATATTACCAGCCGAAAGCGGCGGTCTTCGGAAAGGCGCTCGAAGGGGTAGTCGCGTATGAAGTCGCCGTAGCCGACGGCTGGCAGAACGGCGAGGATATACACACCGACAGGGCGGTCTTTACCTCCTCGCCCCTCTATGTTGCGAGGGTCGAGCTCTCCCCTCCGGGCTGGGTAGAAAAATCCAAGAGCGACGCGCACCTCGACAAGGGCCAGCACCTGACCGTCGGGCTGAACCTCGCCAACCAGTCCTCGATCGAATACGCTGAGAACGGGTACGAGGAAGACAGATCCCTCTGGGGCTTCGATGTCTCGGGACACTATAACAACATCACCGCCCAGGCCGAGTATAACGCTTGGGAGGTCGACTCGACGGACCCTTCCATCGGTACATCAAAGCCGAGGGGCTGGTATGTGCAGGCCGGGTACTTCGTCGACGGCCTGAGCCTTGAGCCTGTGGCGAGATACGAGGTCTACGACCAGAACTCCGAGGCAGACAACAAGGAAGAGAAGAATACGACCCTCGGCGTCAACTGGTACGGCAAGGGGCACAGCCTCAAGGTCGGGGCCAACTGGGTCCACACCGACTACGACTCCGCGGCAAAGGGCGCGCTCGCGGACGCGGACTCAAAGGACGTCTATCAGGTCCAGGCGCAGATGTACTTCTAAACAGGCCGCTCCCAAGCCCGTTTGCTTTGTTGCCTTTGTCTCGCATCTGGAGCTTATTTGAAGCCTGACAACCGAAGTATTTACGGATTTACGGGGAGCCGCCGACCTCCCCGTAAATACCCCGAAACAAAAGATCGGGGTTCTTCATCCTGCCGGGGCGGGGTAAAACCCGCCCCGCCTTATAACCTGAAACGATTCATAAAGAAAAAGGAGATGAGATGAGAAAGATCTTTCTTGCTCTTTCTATCGCTACAATTGCGCTCGGAGCCGTCCAAGCCTCTGCCGGGACGCTCATAAACGGGGCGGGCGCGACTTTCCCGTACCCGCTCTATTCGAAGTGGGCCTACGAGTACGCCAAAAAGACGGGCATGAATATGAACTACCAGTCTATCGGGTCCGGCGGCGGCATAAAGCAGATAAAGGCCAAGACCGTCGACTTCGGGGCCTCGGACGCGCCGCTTTTTGTCAAGGATTTGGAAGAGTCCGGCCTTATACAGTTCCCTGCGGCGATAGGCGGTGTGGTGCCGGTAGTGAACCTCAAGGGCGTAAAACCCGGGCAGATAAAGCTTACGCCCGAGGTGCTTGCGGATATATATCTCGGCAAGATCACGAAGTGGAACGACAAGAGGCTCTCGGAACTGAACCCCGGCGTTGAGTTCCCCGAAGACTCCATCACCGTCGTCCACCGCTCAGACGGAAGCGGCACGACCTGGATATTCACCAACTACCTCGACAAGGTAAGCAGGGAGTGGCACGACAAGGCCGGGTTCGGTACCGCCGTCAACTGGCCCGCGGGTGTCGGCGGCAAGGGGAACGAAGGGGTCGCCACATACGTCAAGAGGATAAAGAACACCATCGGCTACGTAGAGTACGCCTACGCGCTCCAGAACAAGCTCACGCACACGAGGATGCAGAACAGGGAAAAGGCCTTTGTAGAGCCGTCGATCGAGTCCTTCATGTCAGCGGCCTCGGGCGCCGACTGGAAGAACACCCCGGGCTTTGCGGTGGTCCTCACGGACCAGCCTGGGAAGAACTCCTGGCCCATAGCGGGCGCGACCTTCATACTCGTCCACAAGAACGCGACAAAATGCGAGAACACCATGGCCGTGCTCGAGTTCTTCGACTGGGCGTACGAGAACGGCTCCGAGATGGCGAAAGCCCTCGACTATGTGCCCATACCTAAATCCGTCTATCAGGTGATGGAAGAGAGCTGGGCGGCGAACATCAACTGCAGCGGGGCGCCTCTCTGGAAGAAGTAGCAGGGTAGACGCATACGGTCCTCATCCGGGCCGCCCCGTTCCACGGGGCGGCCTTTTTCAATTTCAGCGTTTTAAAACGGCCATCCAGACTTAACACCCCCGTAACACCCCCTTAACAGACTTGTTTTAGAATTTCCTCATAAACAGATGAAGCAGAAGATACTCGCGGTAGACGACGAAATAGATATCCTTAACCTCCTTAAGCACAACCTCGTGAACGCGGGGTTTGCCTTCATCCCGGCTGAGGACGGGCCTGAGGCGCTCGAGCTCGCCAAGAGGTCGCTCCCCGAAATCATACTCCTCGATCTCATGCTCCCGAACATGGAGGGTAACGAGGTCTTAAGGAGGCTTAAGGCCGACCCGGATACGCGCCGGATACCGGTCATCATGCTTACCGCCAGGGGCGAGGAGATAGACAGGGTCATCGGGCTCGAGCTCGGAGCCGACGACTACATCGTGAAGCCCTTCAGCCCGAGGGAGCTTGTCTTAAGGATAAAGGCGGTCCTCCGTAAAGGCGGTCCTGCCGAAGACTCAAAGGTCATAAAGGCAGGGCCGGTCTCGATAGACACGGAAAGGTTCCAGGTATTCGTGGACGGGAAAGAGGCGGAGCTGACGGCCGCGGAATTCAGGATACTCCTTGCGCTTGTGCGGTCAAAGGGCAGGCCGCTTGCCAGGGAGACGCTGCTTCTTAGGATAGGCTCCGAGGAAGGGGCGTCCGGGGCGAGGACCATAGACACCCATGTAAGGAGGATAAGGGAGAAGCTTGGACGCTACGAGCAGCTTATCGAGACGATACGGGGTTATGGCTACAGGTTCAGGGAGACTGAAGAATCAACGTAGCCCCCAGCCTATATCACGGCCTTATAACATCGGAGCACCGGGCAATCCTCGAACCCGACGCTCAAGCACGTGTGTATGTCAGCCCCCGCGGACTCCCTGATGAACCTGTCCTCTATCCTGCAACGAGCGCCGTCTGTCGTGGACTGAAGATAAGGGCAGGCGTTTTCCATACCGAGCATATCTACCTCCTTTAAAAAAGATCATCGTTGAGAGGATTCTATCCGGAGTTTGTCAAGCCCAGGTTACGGCAGGATGATTTATTGCGGGAAAGAGGGCTCAGGCCGGGGCGGCGCCGAAGGATCTACGGAGACGTAGCGCGGCGTTCACAAGCGCCATGAGGACGGGCACTTCTACGAGCGGACCGATGACAGCCGCGAAGGCCTCGGCAGAGCCTATGCCGAATGTGGCTATGGCCACGGCTATGGCGAGCTCGAAGTTGTTGGAGGCGGCGGTGAAGGCGACGGACGCCGTCTTTTCATAGTCCGCGCCGGCCCTTTTCGCCATCCAGAAGCTTACGAAAAACATGACGACGAAATAGATAAGGAGCGGGGCGGCTACGCGCGCGACGTCAAAGGGGAGCATCAATATCTGTCCGCCCTTCAGGCTGAACATGACGGCGATGGTAAAGAGGAGTGAGGCAAGTGTGAGAGGGGAGATCGACGGCACGAACCTCTTTTCATACCACTCGGCCCCGCGCGCCCTTATGAGGAAGTACCTCGTGAGCATCCCGCCGAAGAAAGGGACGCCTAAATAGATGAGGACGCTTTCGGCGATATCAAGGACGGTGACGCTCACGGTCGCGCCCTCGGCCCCGAATACCGGCGGAAGGATCGTCACGAAGAACCACGCGTAGAGGCTGTAGAAGAGGACCTGGAAGACGCTGTTGAAGGCGACGAGCCCGGCGGCGTACTCGGCGTCGCCTTGGGCAAGCCCGTTCCATACGATCACCATCGCGATACAGCGCGCGATGCCGACGAGTATGAGCCCCGTCATGTAGCCGGGGTAGCCTTTCAAAAATACGATGGCGAGGAGGAACATGAGGGCGGGGCCTATGACCCAGTTCTGGACGAGGGAGACGGCTAGGACCCTGGAATCCCTGAAGACCCTGCCGAGCTCTTCGTAACGCACGCGCGCAAGCGGCGGGTACATCATGAGTATGAGCCCTGCGGCTATCGGTATGTTCGTGGACCCTGAGCTTAAGGAGTTTATGGTTGTAGCGACACCCGGCGCGCCCCAGCCGATGAGGACCCCTGAGGCCATCGCAAGCATAATCCAGAGTGTCAGGAACCTGTCGAGGAAAGAGAGCCTGTTGGGGATAAGCGCCTTCATTTATTCCGTGCCGATCATCTCCGGGAGCCTTGCGACGAATTCCCTTATCTCGTCCCGGACCCTCCTGTAATGCGCAAGCGCCTCCTCGCGCGTCTTTGCGCCCTCTGCAAGGCGCGGAGGGTCGTCGAATGGGGCGTGGATCTTTCGCCTCGCGCCAGGGAAGACCGGGCAGTTCTCGTCCGCCGCCGAGCAGACCGTGACGACGAGGTCGAAGGCGATCTCTCTTAGCTCATCCACGGATTTTGAGCGATAGCCGGAAATATCCACACCCGCCTCTGCCATCGCTTCGATCGCCAGCGGGTCGAGCCCCTTGGGTACAGTCCCCGCCGAAAACGGCTCGACGGCCTCTGAAAGAAGCCTCCGCGCCCACGCCTCTGCCATCTGGCTCCTGCAGGAGTTGCCGGTACATAAGAAGAGCGCCCTTATCTTTTTCCCTGCGCCCTGCAAAGGGCCTCCTTTGAAACGCGTGTTATTTTCTTAAGGGCCTTCGAGTCCTCAAGTATCGATCGGTCCCCGGTGAGCGCCCCTTGCACCCACCTAAGCGCGCTCGACACCTTTTTCGGCGAGCTCCTGCCCGCGAGCCTGTAGTAGACCCAGCGGGTGTCTTTCCGGGAACGGATAAGGCCGGACCCGCTCAAGATATGGAGGTGCTTCGATACTGTAGAAGGCGCGAGCCCCAAAAGCTCCACGACCTGGCATACGCAGAGCTCGCCCCCCGAGAGCGCCGCTATTATCCGGAGCCTCGTCCTGTCAGAGAGGGCCTTGGTTATGAGGAGTGTTTCGTCCATTTCAATATTATAATTCGCCAAATGACGAAATGTCAACCGGTAAATACGGGGCAAGTAATGTCATTCTCTTTTAGGGTCCGATACCCCGCGGCTTGCCGCGTTTTTAATCCCCTCCCCCTTGATGGGGGAGGGTTAGGGTGGGGGTGAAGCGTGCCGGGCGGGCAATTCAGTAGCGAACGGCAGGAGAATCGATTTACCCGGAGACCCCGTACCGACTTTGGCCCTGCGCCGAGCAGTCCTGGCCGGCCGGGCAATTCAGTAGCTAACGGCAGGAGAATCGATTTACCCGGAGACTCCGTGCCGACTTTGGCCCTGCGCCGAGCAGTCCTGGCCGGACGGGCAAAGTTCACATCCAACGATAGCGGGGTGTTTAGATTATTGTCGTCTCCGGATACTCTGGCCCTGCGCCGAGCAGTCACCCTCGCCCTGGCCGGGCGGGCAAATTCGTAACGAACGGCAGGTATCCTATTTACCGCACCGGCTCCGTTCGAGCTTTGGCCGCGCGCCGAGCGCCCTCAGTCCCCTCCCGTCGAGGGAGGGGAGGTATTAAGGTAGATACCCCGCAGCTTGCTGCGGGGTAGTTCATTGTTTTGCGAGGGAAGCCGGGCGGGCATGGGCGGGGGATACGGAAGGGGCGCGCGTGACGCCGGCGCGCGCCAGACCGTCTTTCAGCAGGGCAGGGCTTCCGCTATCTCGCGAAGACCCCGAGGGCTATGAAGGCCCCTATGGCCGCGTGTATGAGGAACTCCGTTACGGCGTCGATCCATCTCTCCATTGTTTTTTCCTCCTTTACAAGGCCGCTACGCGGCGTTTGCGCCGTCCAGAAGGCTCTGGACCTTCTGGAAGAGCTCGTTCAGCCCGAGCTTTGAGACGTAGCCGTCGGCCCCGGCCTCAAGCCCGGAGTCTATGTCGCCGGGGGTGTACTTGGCGCTGAACATCAGGACCGGCAGGCCGTTGTTCATCTTCTTCAGCTCCCTGCAGAGGTCCCAGCCGTTCATACCCGGCAGCATGAGGTCGAGTATGACGAGGTCCGGCGCGAAAGAGGCCGCCTTCCTGAGCCCCTCGATCCCGTCGAGCGCGCCTTCGGTCAGAAACCCCTTCCTCGTCAAGTTTATGTCGAGGAGCGAGACGAGGTCTATGTCGTCTTCAACTATGAGTATGCGCTTTTTTCCCATATCGTTTTCCCCCTGATTTTATAATCGGATTATGACGCGCCTGTGTGAAAGGGCTGTTACGGGGAGGTTAAAGTTCGGGTAAAAGGTGTTTTTAGGGGTGCGAGCCCCGCCGGCAATGAACTACCCCGCTACTTGTTGCGGGGTAGTTCATTGCGAACCAATCGAAGCAATCCCGTCCTGTTTTAGTAATATGCGTTTTGGGTCTTTGTAGCGGGTGGGCTCCTCGCAACGGCTGTTACGATGCTTGTTTTATAATCTCCAGTCCCCATCAAGGGAGGGGACGTAAAGAGAGCGAGTTTTTGTTCTGTTTTACCAATACACAGGCGTATGGCGGAGAGCGCCTCAGGGAGGAAGGGGCGAGCGCGCCGGGGTAGATTAGACGCGTAGCGCTCTAAGGGGCGCGCGAGCGGGTGGGGGAGGAAGAAAGCGCTCGGAGCCATCGCCAAAAGCGCGCGGAGCGCGCAAAAAGGCTTTTGGCGAAAAATTTGAATGGCCGATACAGGCGCTATTCGGGTTATGAATTAATGGGTTCAGGTTGCAAACCTGAACCCGCAAAAAGCGCCCGTGCATTTTGAAAAGAAACGGTCTTGCCGTTTAATTTACCAAAAAAAAGCCCCCGTTTTCACGGGGGCTTTTTTCGGCTATCCTTTTCCGGTATTACCGGGGGATTACGTTTATCGCCTTTGAGCCTTTCGCGTCCTTGGTCTCTTCGAACTCGACCTCCTGGCCCTCCCTCAGGGTCTTGAAACCATCACCCTGTATGGAAGAGTAGTGGACAAAAAGGTCATCACCGGACTCACGCTCGATGAACCCGAAACCCTTGGACTCATTGAACCACTTTACTGTGCCCTTTGCCATTTGCTTAGGACCTCCTTTCTACATATTCATAAGTCTTTGAGGTCCATCCGCAAATTGCTTTCCAGAAAGATACCTGCAACACTTATTCATACAACTATACAGCAGACGCAACGGGATGTCAATAATTATTTAAATACGCGACTGGCGCATCTCGACTCGGCTGGAAGGATTGACAAAGCCCTGCCGTCCTATAGACTCGAAATAGCCGCCCCCCTGCCGTTTTTATCCGTACCACCACCCGAGCATGGAGCATCCCGATGGGGCGTTTATCCCTTACAAAAAAGGTCCTCGCCGTATTCTTCGCGATCCTGTTCCCGATCCTTCTGACCATATATATCGTATTTCATAAGAACCGCATTGAATTGAAAGACCTGCTCATCGACCAGCTGAAACAGGTAACGGAAGAGCGCGAGGCGTACATACTCATGTACCTGGAGATGAACAAGAGCAGGATGCTCGACTTCTCGAGCGACGACTTCATAGTACGGAACCTCGAAGAATCGGGGAGAGACGAAAAAAAGGCGGGCAGGCTCCTCGATGAATATCTGACCAGATACAAGCTCCCGCTCCTTAAGGTCATGTACCGCCTGAACGTCATCGCCGCCATGGACGGGCATGTCATCGCTTCGACCCGTCCGGAGTACAAAGGCAGGGACTTATCCGGCGAGGAATTTTTCAGGAAGGGGCTTAAGGGCCTCTCCGTTACCGAGGTCTCTTACGGCGAAACCCCCGAGGTCGTCGTCTCAGCCCCCATCTACAGCAGGCGGGACAGCGGCAGGGTCATCGGCGTCATTGCAGGGTTTACGGAGCTCTCCAGGTTCGGCGAGTTTTTCACCGGCGAATACATAAAGAGGCTCGGGGCGCTCACATGGACCCCGCCCTTTCAGAAGTGGGAGACCTTCGAGGTATACCTCGTCAACAGGGACAAGCTCATGTTGACGGAGTCCCGCTTCATCAAGGGGGCGGTATTAAAGCAGAAGGTGAACACCCCCCCGGTCAGGGAGTGCATAGAGAGGGGATGGGAGTTTACGGGTAAATACGCCGACTACAGGGGCGTGGATGTCGTCGGCGCCTCGATGTGCATGCCCTCGCTCGGATGGACGCTGCTTGCGGAGGTGGACGAGAGCGAGGTCTTCGAGCCGATAATATGGAACCAGCGCTACGCCATCGCCCTTATCCTTGTGGTGACGGGGTTCGTGACGATCCTTGTGCTCTACTTCGTAAGGCGCGTAGTCGGGCAGGTTACCGCCATAGCGGGCGCGGCAGGAGAACTCGCCAAAGGCAATTACGAAACAAGGGTGACTGCAAGGAGCCGGGACGAGCTCGGCTCGCTCGCGGAGTCCTTCAACACGATGGCCTTGAGGATACAGGAGAGGACCGACGACCTCGCCGAGAGCGAGGAGAGGCTCCGGGCGATACTCGACAGCACGGTTAATATCATTTACATGAAAGACCTTGAGGGCCGGCACATATTCGTGAACAGGGCCTTCGAGAGCGTGCTCAAAATGGGGCGCGATGAGGTCTACGGGAAAACCGTCTTCGACCTCTTCCCCGAGGATGCCGCCAGGGCCTTCCACGAAAACGACATGAAGGCCCTTGAGTCCGACAGGCCCCTGGAGTTCGAAGAAACGCTACGCCTGGACGGGGCGGAGATTACTACCATCTCCATAAAATTCGCGCTTAAGGACACGCGAGGCAATAAATATGCGGTCTGCGGCGTCTCCACCGATATTACCCAGCTTAAGAAAACCGAGGAGACGCTCAGAAGGAGCGAACGGATGCTCTCCGAGGCCCAGAGGATAGCCCGCCTGGGCAACTGGCACTGGGACATCGTGAAAAACGAAATCCACTGGTCGGACGAGATATACAGGATATTCGGGGTGGGGCCAGGGGACTTCAGGGCCACATACGAGGCCTTTTTAAGCTATGTCCATCCGGAGGACAGGGCGGCCGTCGAAAGGGCGGTGAGCGACGCCCTGTATAGGAAAACAGGCTACTCCATAGACCACAGGATAGTCCTTCCGAAAGGCGCAGAAAAAACGGTCCATGAGCAGGGCGAGGTCGCGTTTGATCCTGAAGGGAACCCCTTGAGCATGGCGGGGACCGTCCAGGACATAACCGAGAGGAAGAGGGCGGAGGAAGAGTTGAGGAGGCTCACCGTGGAGCTCGAGAAAAGGGTCGAGGAGAGGACCTCGGAATTAAAGAAGACGGCTGACGAGCTCGCCTCCGCTAACATGGAGATAGAGACGTTCACATATTCGGTCGCGCACGACCTCCGCTCGCCCTTGAGGCTCATCGACGGGTTCAGCCAACTGCTTCTCCGTAAGCAGAAAGACAGGCTCGACCCCGGCGGGCGGGACCAGCTTGACCGCATAAGGGCGGCGGTCAACCGCATGGGCCAGCTCATCGACGACCTCCTGAACCTCTACCACGTCGTGCGCGCGGAGATCACTTTAGAGGAGATAGACTTAAGCTCCATGGCCCGGTCGATCATAATCGACCTTGAGAAGGCGGCCCCTGAAAGGGTAGTGCGGGCGACGGTCGAGGACGGCCTCCTCGCTTACGGGGACGAAAGGCTCATAAGGATGGTCCTTGAGAACCTCATCGGCAACGCCTGGAAGTACTCGTCAAAGAGGAAGATCGCCGAGATAGCCTTCGGCTCGGAAAAAGAGGGCGCGGTCTTTTTCGTACACGACAACGGGGTCGGGTTCGGCATGGAGTCCGCCGAGGAGATATTCGAGCCGTTCCACAGGCTCCATTCGGCCGACGAGTTCCCCGGCACCGGGGTCGGCCTTGCCACCGTCCGCCGCATCGTCCAGCGCCACAACGGCAGGGTCTGGGCCGAGTCGAGGCCCAACGAAGGTTCGACGTTTTATTTTACGCTCGGAGGGGAGGGCGACTAATGAGCGGATCCATTCTCTTTGTCGAGGACAGCCCCGACGCCGTTGAGCTGACGAGGCTCGCGCTCAACGAATGCAGTGTAGGCAAGGATGTAATCGTCGCCTCGGACGGCGTTGAGGCTATGGAATACCTTTTCGGAGAGGGCCCCGGCACGGCAAGGGGAGACGGGGGCCTGCCGGAACTCGTGTTGCTCGACTTGAGACTGCCGAAGGTGGGCGGCTTCGAGGTGCTCGAAAGTATAAGAAGAGACCCGCGGACGAGGTACCTGCCGGTCGTGGTGCTCACGGTCTCGAACCTCAAAAGCGATATGGCGAAGGCCTACGACATGGGCGCGAACAGCTATATAAGAAAGCCCGAGGACTTCGATGAGTACGGCAGGTTCCTTAAAATTGCCTGCGATTATTGGCTGGAGGTCAACAAGAGGCCCTGAGGCGGTAATAACGCGATGCTTAGGGCAGCCTTGTAGGGTGCCCTCGGCGCACCAACTCTTCTTTGCCAAACAAAAACCCCGCACAGAATACCCAGTCTGTGCGGGGTCAGAATAGAAACCCAGTTTCGTCTGGGCGTTCAAATCTGGCTCCCAGGGAGGGATTCGAACCCCCGACCCGGTGGTAAAGACTTGGAAGGGCTTTTGGTGGGTTTGTCCGTTGGGATTTTATGCCTGTTTAGGAAAAATTAGTCACAGTGACTCTGAAGCAAATACTCGCTTTGGATATTCATCGCACCTCTCAATTCCGGGACAAGAGCAGCCATCTCTTGCATTATTTCTTAATATGGTATAGAGTAATAAATATGTTATACCATATTAAACTTCAATAATCCTATATGGCCTACACCTACATCAATCAAAACCTGCAAAAGAGAATAGACGAGAAGCTGGCGCAGCTTCAAGGCCTGCGTCCACTGCCTCAAGCTGCCGTTGCAAAGCTCAAAGAGC
>JACREV010000179.1 GCA_016218095.1 Deltaproteobacteria bacterium
AAGGCGACGGCGGGTCTCTGTCGGGTACACACGCCTTTAAAATATTATAATTTACCATCTCCGAGCCAATGGACCTAAGGGTTAAGACCTAGGGGGTATTGGCCGATCAGGGCGTGGCTGGAAACGGCCAGTGCCTCCCGTGCTTGGAAAGGAGATAGCGGTAGAGCCGCGTCGCCAACCTTTCCGGTTGGCTTTTTTTTTGCTTTTTACAAGGGCCGATATGCGTTTCTTAAGGACAGCGATAGCGCTCCTCTTCTTTTTATCCCCTGCCGCGGCGTTCGGGAAAGAAAGGACCATTACCGTAGCCGCGGCCTCGGACCTCTCCTACGCGCTAAAGGAGATCGCCTCCGGGTACGAGTTGGATACCGGGGTAAGGCCGGTCATCTCGTTCGGCTCAACGGGCCTTCTGGCAAGGCAGATAGCCGAGGGCGCCCCCTTTGACGTATTCCTCTCCGCCGATCTTCGGTACATGGAGAAGCTCAAGGACCTGGAGGGCGTCGATAGGGACACGGTCGAGGTCTACGCCAGGGGGCGGATCGTCGTGGCTGTTAAGGATGGCGCGGACCTCCCTTCCATCAAAGACCTCGCCGGGCCGGGCGTTAAGAAGATAGCCATCGCGAACCCGGCGCACGCCCCTTACGGCAGGGCCGCCGAGGAGGCGCTCAAATCCGCGGGGGTCTGGGAGGCGGTCAGGGAAAAGCTCGTCTTCGGCGAGAATATCAGGCAGGCGTTGCAGTTCGTCGAGTCCGGGAACGCCGAGGCGGGCATCATAGCCTTGTCGATCGCTGGGACGCCGGGGATAAACTACGCGCCGATAGAAGAGTCCCTGCACAGTCCCATAAGCCAGGCGCTCGGGGTCGTGAGCTCTTCAACGAAAAAGGGAGAGGCGGCAAGGTTCATCGCGTATCTCAAGGGGCCGAATGGCTCAGCTATACTGAAGAAATACGGCTTCGTACTGCCTTAAAGCTGCCTCTAAAAATTAGGAATTTTTTCTGAGGTCAAGGAAGGGCGGAAATAAAAAGCGGAGCATATATGGGAATATGTGAGCATTTTTATTTCCGACCTGACGCAGAGGTCAGGAAAAATAACAATTTTTAGAGATAGCTAACACATAATGGACCTATACCCCTTATACCTGACCATAAAGGTCTCCTTCACCGCGACGGTCTTTACCGTAGCCTTCGGGTTCATCCTCGCCTGGGTCATGGCAAAGAGGGAGTTCTTCGGAAAGGCGGTCCTCGATATCGTTATCATGCAGCCGCTCGTCATACCGCCGACGGTGCTCGGCTACTACCTTTTGGGGGCGTTCGGCAGATCGAGCTTTTTGGGGAGGTTCCTCGAGGACGCCTTCGGGCTCCAGATAGTCTTTACATGGAAGGGGGCGGTCATCGCCTCGTTCATCTCGTCGCTGCCGCTGTTTGTTAAGCCGGCGCGCGCCGCGCTCGAAGGTGTGGGAAGCGAGCTCGAGGACGCGGCGAGGCTCCTCGGGAAGACAGAGCTACAGGTCATAAAGGATATAACGCTCCCGCTCGCGTGGAGGGGGATAGTAGCAGGCGCGGTCATGGCATTTGCGCGCGCAACCGGAGAGTTCGGGGCGACGTTAATGGTCGCCGGGAACATCCCCGCCCTCACGCAGACCTTGCCGATAGCCATATACGACGCGGTGCAGGCAGGGGACGCGCAGACGGCGAACGTCCTCGTAGGCGTCATAACGCTCTTTTCGTTCATCGTCCTCTATATCGCCGGAAGGTTCACGAAGGGGAGGTTCTGAGATGGACCTGGGGTTCGACATAAGGAAGTCCTACGGGGAGTTCCGGATAGACGTCTCGCTCTCGTTGAACGAGGACCTCCTCGTCCTGTTCGGCCCGTCCGGCGCGGGAAAGACCCTCATTTTAAAGATGATCTCCGGGATCGTCCGGCCCGACGAGGGGAGCGTCATAATAGGGACCGAGAAGGTGTTTGATTCGAAGACCGGCGTTGAGAAGCCGATAAGGGAGAGAAGGATAGGCTACCTCTTCCAGGACTACGCCCTTTTCCCGCACATGACGGTCTTCGAGAACATAGCCTACGGCGTAAACGCGAAACAGGGGGGGGCGGACGCAAAGGTAAAGGAGCTCATCTCCCTTACGCGCCTGACGGGGCTTGAGGCGAGATACCCGCGCGAATTGTCCGGAGGCCAGAAGCAGAGGTGCGCCCTTGCCCGCACGCTCGCCTCTGAGCCGAGGGTGCTCCTCCTCGACGAGCCTTTCTCGGCGCTCGACTACCAGGTGAGGGAAAAGCTCCGGGCAGACCTCCTTCGCATACACGACGCCTACCCGATAACGACGATACTCGTCACGCACGACCTCGAGGAGGCGTTCATGCTCGGCAGGCGGATAGCGGTCATCAATAACGGGCGGATAGAGCAGGCTGGACTCCGTGAGGACGTATTCTACAGGCCCGCGACAAGGGACGTCGCGAGGTTCATAGGCACGAGGAACATCTTCACCGGCACGGTCGCCGGGCTCGGAGATGGGCAGGTGATCATCACGAACCCGGACCTGGGGGTAATCAAGGCCTTCATGCCGGAAGGGAGAGGCCCGGCTATTGGGTCGGAAGTCTCCTTCTGCATAAGGCCCGAGGAGATACTCGTCATAAGGCCCGATAAGGTCCTCGACAGCAGGGTGCAGGACAATATCATCGAGGGCGAGATAGTCTCGGCGACCGGCAAGGGCTCGACGCAGTCGCTCTTTTTGAAGGTCGGCAAAGGGGATACGCTCCTTAAGGTCGAGCTCCCCAACTTCGTCGTGAGGAAGTTAACGCTTGCCATAGGGAGGGTTATAAGGGTATCATTAAAGAGAGAGAATATTTGGGTAATCAATAGATAAATCAGAAGGTTGCAGGGGAAAGTCCATGGAAGGACACCTCCATTCCCACGAAATGGACAGGGCGCTTAAGGCGAGGCTCAAGCTCTCGGTCGCACTTACCGGCGTCATATTCATAGCCGAGCTCGTCGGCGGCTATCTGACGAACAGCCTCGCGCTCATGTCCGACGCCGCGCACGTCTTCATGGACGTATTCGCCCTGTCTCTCAGCTGGTTCGCCATCTACATCTCCGAGATGCCCCCCACCGAAAAAAGGACCTACGGCCTCCACAGGGTCGAGGTCTTCGTCTCCTTCATAAACAGCTCGGTCCTTTTTCTACTGACCATCTTCATATTCTACGAGGCCTACAAGAGGCTACTAACGCCCGCGCCGGTAGAGAGCGCCGGCATGATGATAGTCGCAGTCATCGGCCTTGTCGTGAACCTCATCGTCGCCCTCTGGCTCAAGCATTACGCCAAAAGCGATATGAACATCAAGAGCGCCTTCATGCACGTCGTCGGGGACGCCGCAGCCTCGGTCGGCGTCATCATAGGCGCGGTTATCATCCATTATACGGGATGGTTCATGGCCGACCCGATAATAAGCGTCGTAATAGGCCTCATAATCATCTCTGGCGCGTACCAGATAATGAAGGACTCCTCCCACATATTACTCGAGGGCGTGCCGAAGGACATCGATTTAAACAAGGTAGTCGACGACATCAAGGCCTCGAAGGGGATATCGAGCGTCCACAACCTCCACATCTGGTCGATATGCCACAACGTCTACGCGTTGAGCGCCCACCTCGACATCGTGCCTACCGAGAGGTGGCGGATGGGCGAGATATTCAACGAGGTCAACGAAAGGCTTGCCGGGAACCACCATATTTTCTATACTACCCTCCAGGCCGAATGCTCCGGGTGCGACAATAGCGACATCTTCGGGAAGATCGCGCACAAGGAGCGGGGGCACAACCACCGGGACCACCTCCACTGAGCGGGCCAGGACACAAAGGCCGGCTATCGTGTATAATATGACAGTGGCTTAAGAGGTCTTTTCCGCGAAAATTCCTGTCCAGGGGGTAATATGCCGAGAGTGATGCCTTTGCCGCCGTCCGAGCTCAGCTGGAAGTGCGACGACGGTGTCTTTTCCTTCGCCACGACCGAGGAGCTTCCGTCTCTCAAGGAGATGGTCGGCCAGGAGAGGGCGCTTAAATCCCTGGAGTTCGGGCTCGGCGTCGTAAACCACAACTACAACATATTCGTCCTCGGTGAATCGGGGACGGGGAAGAACACGACGGTAAGGGAGCTCGTCGAGAAGAAGGCCAGGACCGAGCCG
>JACREV010000020.1 GCA_016218095.1 Deltaproteobacteria bacterium
CAAACCTAGGAATAAAATAGGGAGGTTTTACTCCATGATGATGAGAATATTCCTGAAAGCTTTTTTTGCGTTACTTATTGTTTTTTTGATGAGCCGGGTAGGGTGCGCCGTGCGCACCATTTGATTACTCTGCCCCTATGCACTCGAACTCGACAACGCCTCCGCCCCAATCCGCAGGGTATAGACCTTCATAGACGAATCTATGAAACGACGAATGCTTCCACTCCCCCGGCGAACGGACCAGCCCATGTTTTAACGGGTTATAATGTATGTATTCAACAGGCGTGGGTGCCATAGCCATTTGGATTTCAAAGGTGCGCACAGCGCACCTTACAAGAATGGAAAAAACAGGCTATCTCTGCCGGACGGGATGGAGCTTAATCGTGACGGTCGTCCCCTCACCCTTCTTGCTTTCGACCTCTATGTCTCCGCCGTGGTCGATTACTATCCTGTAGGTGATGGTAAGGCCGAGCCCCGCCCCCTCGAACTTTGACGACTGGAACGGGTTGAATATCTTCCTTATCTCGTCCGGGCTTATGCCGGAGCCGGTGTCGGTTATCCTGACAAGGAGTATGGAATCCGGCGAGGGCATGGTCTCTACCCTTATCTCGCCCTTTTTGTCTATCGCCTCGACCGAGTTCTGGAGGATGTTGTAGAGCGCGGTCTTGAAGTTGCCGTAATCGAGGTTCACGACCGGAGGGTCGGGCATGAGGAGCTTCAAGACTTTGATGTCCTTCTTCTGGACCTCGATGAACTCCTCTATCTCTTTTACGGCGTCGCCTATGACCTTGTTGATATCGCCGGGCGCGAGAGTCGATGAGAGGATGCGCTTGTACTCGTCTATCCTCTGAAGCATCCTTTCGAGCCGCTCAACGGACTTTATTATCCACTGGGCGTACTCCCTGTGCTGAGAGTCGGTCTCGCCCTCGTAGAGTCTTCTTGCCATGCCGCCTATGGCTGTAAGCGGGTTCCTGATCTCGTGGGCTATGCCGTCGACCATGCCGCCGAGCGCCGCCATCTTCTCGGTGTCCCTGAGCCTCGTCTGCAGGGCCCTCATGCGCAGGAGCGACTTTACCCGCGCCGCCACCTCCTGGAGGCTGTAGGGCTTGTTTATGTAGTCCTCCGCCCCGACCTCGAACCCGAGTACCTTGTCCTCTATCTCGGTCCTTCCCGTGAGCATGATGACAGGGATGTAGCGAGTATCCTCGCGGGATTTGAGCTGCCTCAGGGCCTCGTACCCGTCCATCTGCGGCATCATGACGTCCATGAGGATCAAGTCCGGCGGGTTCTGCCTGACCTTTGCGAGCGCCTCGATCCCGTTCCTGGCGTTTGTGACCTCATACCCCTCCCGTTCGAGCTTGGCCGTAAGGAGCGCGAGGTTTCTTTCGTCGTCGTCTACCGCAAGCACCCTTGGTTTCATTTAAGAGTTTCGCCCGTATCCATTTTTGTCTCAAGCCCTTCCTTGACGGCCTTGAGACTCCGGGCCTTTTCGATATTCCCGGCGCTTTCGAATACTGAGATCATCCGCTCAAGGCTCCTCGCGGCGAGCGACGTATCCTTTCCGCTCAAGCCGACATGATAGGAACGCTCAAGGAGATAGAGCGCCTCGTCCTTCCTGCCCAGTCCGAGTTGGGCTTCGGCCATGGAGGAGAGGTCGCGCGCTATCCTGCCCGAGAGGCCGAGCCTTTTGTCTTTCTCGTAAGCGGCCTCGTAGTATTTAAAGGCGTTGTCGAAGCCGCCTGACGCCAACGCGGCATCCCCGAGGCCCCTTAAGGAGTTTGCGGCCTCGGCCTCGTCATTTACCGCCTCGTTAATGGATAGCGCCCTCTCGAAGACCGATACCGCCTCGGCAACTCTGTTATCGGATAAAAAGACCGCGGCCTTGAGGTTGAGCTTACCGCCCGGCTCTTTCTTCGAGAGTGATGCGTCGGTCGCAATCGATTCATCGATGTATCTCAAGGCAGAGGGATTGTCTCCCTCCATGAGCTCGGCCTTTGCGAGCGTGGCGTATGCCTCCGAAAGGACCTCGGCGTGGCCTTCGGCCTTCGAGAGCCTCACCGCCTCGGCAAGAAAGCCCCTGGCTGATTTAGCGTCGTTGACCGCTATATATACCCTGCCTATGTCCACGAGGTCAAGGGCTTCGGACTTCCTGTCGTCCGTTGCCCTGTCTATCCTCAACGCCTCCGTGAAACGCTCTAGCGCGCGTTGGTAGTTCCCCTCGCCGTACTCGGCCACACCCCTCATCCGCTCCTGTACGGACCTGGACATGGGATGCTGGTCCACGGCGCGCGGCGCGCACCCGTAGACGAGGGCCGAGGCCAGCAATACAGTTATAATCCTTCCCGGTTTTATCATTCAGCCTTTTTCGTCGGCGCGTTCCTGCCGCCGTTGAGCAGATAGCCGTCGAACGGGACGAGCTCCGGCCCCTTCACCGGAGGAATCATAAGCCTCACGGGCCAGCTCTCTCTTACGCCCTTTACCATCTCCTTGCTCTCGCGGAGCGTCTCGTCCGCGTTTACGAGGATCTCCCTTATCCGCGGCGTCTCTTTGGCGAGCGCGTCGGTAAGGAGCTTCATATTGTCCGCTATGCGATCGACCTTTTCCATCGTCTCCGGGAGCTTATCCATCGCGGTCCCGGCCTTGCCCGTGATCTCCTCTATCCTCGTGATGACCGGGTCGAGCCTGGAGATCGTCCTGTCCGCGTTCTCTATCAAGACCTTCGTCCTGTCGTTCATGTCGAGGACGAGCCTGTCGGCGTCCCTGATCGACTTCCCGGCGTCCTTAAGCGTCGCGTCGACCGCCTTCCTCGTCTCTCTCGCCTCTATCGAGAGGTCCTTTAGGTTCGAGAGCATCACCTTTATATCGCCCTCCGGGTCGTTCACGTAATGGATGATCTCCGTTATCTCGTTCAGGACTGGCTTGGCCTTCTCGACAAGCTCCTCCATCCCGCCCTCCTTGACGTACGGGATGGCGTCGTTGTTGGCGAGCATGCGCCTTTCCGCACTCCCGGCCGTGACCTCGACGTAAGAGTCGCCTATGAGACCTTCCTTGGAGAGGCGCGCGACGGAATCGTCCCTTATCCAGCGCTCGTACTTCCTGTTTATCTCGGCGACGACCCTGACCCTCGCGTCCTCGGTGAGCTCTATCTTTTTGACCCTCCCTATCCTGAACCCCGAGAGCTTTACCGGCATACCCTCGATAAACCCGGAGCCGCTCTCAGATATGAAATAGACCCTGTACTTCGCTGAAAAGAGGTCCTTCTCAAGTCCTATGAAGGCCATGACAAGGGCCACGCCCAAAACGGCGATTACAACCATTATACCAGTTTTAATCTCGAGGTTTTTGAACCTCGGGTCTTTCTGTTTTATCGTCATCCTTAAGCCCTTGGTTCCTCTGTTATCCTGCTTCCGTCTATCCTTATGACGCGCCCCGGCTTAACGAGAGCGGCATCAGCGTCGTTCAAAGCCGTAAATACAAGGAGGCTCGCCGGGCTCGACTCCTGGTACTTGAGGAGCAACAACGACAGACTCCTCTTTTCGGTATCCGTGAGCCCGTCCCAGAGGTTCTCGCATACGATTATCTCGGGCTTCAATATCAAGGCCCTCGCGAGCGCGATTTCCTTTTTTGCGTAAAGCGGCAGCATCCCCGGCAGGCCCCAGAGGTCGCCCCTGAACCCGGTCCCCTCTATGAGCCTTGCCGCCTCCTGCATGGCCTCTTCGAAAGAAATAGAACCGCGGTGGTACATGAGCGGGAGCGCGACGTTCTCGATGACCTTCAGGTTGCTTATGAGGACAGAGTCGTGAAAGACGAACCCTATCCTTTGCCTGAGTTTATTGAGTTCCTCTTTCGTAAGCGCCGCGATCTCCTCACCGAAGACCCTCACGGTCCCCTTGTCAGGGGTCGTGAGCCCCGCGAGCATCCTTATGAGGACGCTTTTCCCGGAGGCCAGGGGCGCGATGATAAGCGCCCTCTCGCCGCTCGAAAGGGTAAGAGTTGCGTCCTCGAAAAGCGGCCGGCCCGCCTCCGTGTAGCAGGAGACGGACCTTATATCGACAAGCGTACCCATATGCAAGGCTCAGATGAAGAAGAGGATGGTTATTACCGCGTCCGTGACGAATACGAGCCGGAGGCTCCCTATGACGGCCTTTGTCGTCGCCTGCGGTATCTCGGTTATGGACTTCTTTACCCTTAAGCCGTAATAAGAGCTGACGGTCCCGATAATAAGCCCGAAGAGGAGGCTTTTAAGGAGCGAGACCGAGACCTCGATGAAGCCCATAGCCTGCATGATGGAGTCGACAAAAACGGAAAAGGCGATGTTCTTGCCGAAACCCGCGAGTATGTAGCCTCCCAATATCGATATGGTCTCGAAGTAGAACGTGAGGACGAAGACGCTTATCATCGCCCCCAAGACCCTCGGCGCTACGAGGTAGTGCATGGGGTCTATGCCCATCACCTCCAGCGCGGAGACCTCGTTCGAGCTCTTCATGAGCCCGAGCTCGGAGGCCATGGCGGTGCCGCTCCGGGCTATCACTATTACGGAGGCGAATACGGGCCCGAGCTCCCTTATGAGGACCCAGACGAGTATCTCCCCTATGAGCCCCTCCCCGCCGAGCCTCGGCAATATGGAGAGGGCCTGCGTGACGATGATAAGCCCGATGATGAGGGCTATCCAGGAGATTATCGGGATCGCCTCGAAGGCTGTGAAATATACCTGCTTAAGGAGGACGTCAAGCGTGGCCTTGCGCCCGAGGTTGAACCGGAAAAGTACGGATTCCGCCGTATAGAAAACGATCTTCCATAACTCGAAGAGTACCCGCGCCCTCTCCAGGAGCGCCCTGCCTAATCTCTTAAGCGTATCCATTCATTTTCATCACAGTCTTTACAAGTCGCTGAAAAACTCTAAAGGGGGACTTCCTGAATGCGGAAGTCCCCCTCGTTTATTTCCACTGTAAAACGAGCAGCCGATGATCAGAAGTCCGCCCTCAGGGAAAGGAACGGGCCGGAAAGCGATACCTCGGCGAGATCGTCGTCGTTCTCCGCGTGCATCTTGAATATCCTGTACCCGCCGGAGATTATGACGAACGGCGCGGGCTTTATATTCACCGCCGCCTCCGCGTCTACGAGATAGGCTGAACTCCCGAGCGTGATGCCGGTTATCTCGCCGCCTACGGAGAATATCATCGGAAGGCCCACCTGCGCGGCGACGCCCACGGTCGGTATCGGGAGCTTGAACGACTCGGATTCGTCAAGGCCGAGGGCGGTCGAGGCGAGCGTTGCGTCGCCGTCGAAGTACTTGAGCTCCACTATCACGCCGAGCTTGTTGTTGAGCATGTCGATGAAGTCGTACTCGTACCCGAGCCTGTGGTACGCGAGCGTCAATTCGGAGTCCACGTCGGCGTTCGCCGAGTAGGTCTGCCCGGCGAACGTGACGGACTGTGTGAGGGTCGTCGAGCCGCTCCACTTAAGCGGCATGAAGCCGTAGCGGAGCTTGTGGCTCCCGAGCTCGAGGGTGACTCTGCCCTCGAAGAAGTTCTCATCCTCCATGCCGAGGTCGTCGACGAGGTCGAGCTCGGTGCCGACCGCGCCGTTCGTGACCTGGACGGTTCCGTCCATGTTCGTGAACCAGTACCTGCCCTCCACGTCCACGACCGCCGAAGCCGTCGCCGCGGTCGCAAGGGTTGCCGCAAAGACCAAAGAAGCCGCGAGAAACTTTTTCACATGCACCTCCGGAAGGTATTTTTCTTTATTCTCTTTTAGGGTTAATGCCACGCGGCTTGCCGCGCATTTACCCTCCCCCTTTATGGGGGAGGGTAAGGGTGGGGGTGAAAAACTCCACCCTCCCCTCAATCCCCTCCCGTCAAGGGAGGGGAGGTGTAGAAGATACCTCGCTGCTTGCTACCGGTAGTTCATTGACGTTACTATCTGAGGACGAATACGACCTTCGCGCCCTCGAGGTAGTTCGCCGACTGGTTCGACGAGAATATCTGTGAGGCGTCCTCGGGCGCGACCTCGACGTCCGTCCCCTTGACTACGCCGCCCGCCTTTATGATAAGCGGGTTCGAGGAGCCGCGCTCGGAGAGGAGCGCCTTCGCCTTTCCTACGTCGTTCGTGTACTCGGCCGCGCCCCTCTCGACGAGTATGTCCTGCGCGATCCTCGCCGGGTCGTATATCATCTCGCCGTTCCTCGTCACTATCCTGTTTATGAGCGCGGGCTTGAAGGCCTGCGACCTGCAGTCTATTATGAGGCCGTCGTGCCTCGCCTGCATGACGTCAGGCGGCGGCTGGTACGGGAGGAACGCCGGGGGCGGCAACACCGGCACAATCTGGGGAAGCAGCTGGCCGAAGATGCCGTTCGGGCCGGTCAACGGGACGGATAAATAGACTACCGCGGTCTCCGAGAGGGGGTCGTAGGCCTCCTTCACTATCTGCGCGCCCTTGACTATCCCCTGTACGGTCGAGCGGACGGTGTCGGACTCGGCGGCCATGTTCACTACCATTGTCTCGCCCGTGACGGTGACTCCGTCCATTACTTCGGCTACTTCCCTGAAGGCCACTACCTTCGCGCCCCTAAGGGCCATGAGCCTCCTCTGTCCGGCCGGGAGGTTCCTGTCGGCGACGGCCTCGCCTTTGACGATTATCGAGCCTGTCAAGAACGCCTGCCTCGGGTCGGTCGTGACCTGCGGCATGACCTCTGCCCAGGCCGCAACGGCGAAAAGGAACAGGAC
>JACREV010000181.1 GCA_016218095.1 Deltaproteobacteria bacterium
CGCGCGCACCTTTGCCCGCGGCCTCTCCCTCAAGGTGAGGGAGGGCCTGATCGAAAAAGTCTTTGAAGAAACGCTGAAAAGGCTCGAAGGGCTCCCCGGGGAGAAGAGAGAGGCGCTTGTCGTAAGGCTCTACGAGGAGCTCAAAAACGACTGGGCCCGAAGGTCCGTTGAGAGGCCATTGATACTCGTGAACCCGTCTGACGCGGGTGCCATAAAGGACGGCTGGGGCGCTGTGATGGGGGACTCGAGCGTTTCCTTAGGCGTTATATTCGTCTCAACGGACAAAAAGATAGTATTCGACAATACGATCGAGTCCCGGCTGAAGAGGGCGCAAAGGGCCCTTCTGCCGAGGATAGACGCGATGCTCTTTGAATGAGGTTTTGAATGGACCTTAGCTACTTTAACGCCCGCATAAGGGGGCGCATCGGAAGGCTCTTCAGAGAGCCGGACTACGCGCCGCTCTTCGCTGCCGAAGGGCCCGCGGAGCTGATCGACAGGCTCCGGTCTTCTCCCTACGGCCCGAGGATAGAGACCGCCTCTGCGCGGTTCGACAGGACCGACGAGATACTCTCGTCGGCAATAAACGACGACCTCGCCTCTGACTTGAAGACCCTCTGGGAAGAGGCCCCGGCGGAGGCGCGTCCTCTCCTCAAGGCCGTCGTCGCCGAATGGGAGGTCTTTGACCTCAAGGCCGTTGTCCGCGGGATAGCGAGGTCCGTAAAGAGGGAGGAGATACAGAGGGAGCTCGTCCCGGCTGGGGAGTTCGACTCGGCCGCGTTGAGGACGCTTCTGGCATCAGAAGACCTCTTGGGTGTCGTAGGCTACCTCGAGACATGGGGGAGCCCGTACGCCGCGCCGCTCAAAAAGGGGATGGAGCTCTACAGGAAACGCGGCTCCACAGGAGAGATGGAGCTCCGAGTCGACCTCTTTACCTTCGGCCATCTCATAGGCTTATTGAAGGGCGAAGGAAGGAACGGAAGGATACTTGAAGGGGTTATCTCCTTAAGGATCGACGCGAGGAATATAACGACGATACTCAAGATAGCGGGAGAGGGTTATTCGGAAGAGGGCGCGGCGTCTTTTTTCATCGAGGGCGGGCGCGCGCTCAGGAAAAAGGATTTCCTTAAATCTTCGTCCGCAAAGGACAGGGACGAGGCGCTGAAAGGCCTCATCGTAGCCGTAAAAGACGAGGAGTTGAGGTCGGTCCTTTCGGCGACAGAGCCGAACGACCTCTACGCCCTCGAGGAGAGGCTCGAGGACGCGGCGGCAAGGAGGCTTAAAAGGCTCTCGGTCGTCGAGCCGCTCTCCATCGCGCCGGCCGCGTCTTTCGTGCGGATGAAAGTGCGGGAGATAAGGAACTTGAGGCTCATCGAGCGCGGCAAGTCCTTCGGCATACCCGAGGAAGAGTTGAAGAGGCTCGTTAGATATCCTCTTTAACATTGGTGTGACTTGCAGAAAGAGCTTTCACCCTCCCCTCCCGTCGAGGGAGGGGAGACAATATAGTCATTCCCGCGCGCTTTAAGCGGGAATCCAGGTGTTTTCTTAAACTGGCGGCATTGATTTATATGGCGTTGGTTGTGCGAATTATAGGGTTCAGGTTGCAAACCTGAACCCGCCATCGGGTATCCCATATAAGGCGGGCTTATGGCAGGCATGCTCGTATTGACCGGAAAGGGCGCGTCGCTCGGCTTCAGGTGCGCGGGGCTCGAGTGCAGGGAGGCAGGGGACGACGATAACATCTCCGAGCTTCTTTCAGGCATACAGGCCTCGGGAAGGTACGGGCTCGTCGTCGTCGAGGAGAGGTTCCTTGAGAAGGTCCCGGAGAACGTGATGAAGAGGATACGGAAAAAGGGGCTCCCGATAATCATCCCGGTGAACATCCCCGGCAAGTGGGGAGAGGCCGAATACGGGGAGTCCCCCGTCGTCCGGCTCATAAGAAGGGCGATAGGCTACCAGATAAAACTGAAAAAATGAAAGAGATAAGGGGAAGGATATACGGGGTCGCCGGCCCGACCGTTGTCGTCAAAGGCATGGAGGGGCCGACGATGAATACCGTCTGCCTCGTCGGCAAGGACGGGCTCCTGGGCGAGATAATACGGATAAAGGACGAGCTCGTCACGCTCCAGGTCTATGAAGACACAGGCGGGCTCTCTCTCGGCGAGGAGGTCGTAAGCCACGCCCGTCCTTTAAGCGTCAGGCTCGGCCCCGGACTCCTCACGAACATATTCGACGGCATACAGAGGCCTCTCCGCAAGATAAGGGAGATGACCGGCGGCTTTATCGCAAAGGGCGTGAAGACCCCGGCGCTCGACGAGGAGCGCGTCTGGCCCTTCGAGCCTTTAAAAAAGGCCGGGGACAGGGTCGCGCCAGGCGACATACTCGGCGTCGTGCAGGAGACCGACCGTATCGCCCTTAAGATAATGGTCCCGCCGAATTTCAGCGGTGTAATAAGGGAGATAAAAGGCGACGGCGTGTCCGGCAAGGAGCCGGTATGCGTCCTGGACGACGGCCGCGCAATAGACCTCTATCAGGATTGGCCGGTCCGCATGCCGAGGCCGTTCCAGTACAAGCTCCCGCCGGAGGTCCCGTTCAAGACCGGGCAGAGGGTCTTCGATACGCTCCTTCCCGTCGCGGAGGGCGGCACCGCGATAGTCCCCGGCGGCTTCGGCACGGGAAAGACCGTCGTCGAGCAGACGATAGCCAAGTACGCGACCTGCGACATCGTGATTTACGTCGGGTGCGGAGAGCGCGGAAACGAGATGTCCGAGATACTCACGGATTTCCCGGAACTCAAAGACCCCTCGACTAACCTGCCATTGAGCCTCCGGACCGTTATCGTCGTCAACACGTCCAATATGCCGGTCGCCGCGCGCGAGGCCTCCATATTCACCGGCATCACCATAGCAGAGTACTACAGGGACATGGGATACAGCGTCGCCCTCCTCGCGGATTCCATCTCCAGATGGGCGGAGGCC
>JACREV010000180.1 GCA_016218095.1 Deltaproteobacteria bacterium
CGACGAATATCACGTTGGCGAGGTTTAAGTATCTCTGGTTCCTGTCCCTTTCGCGCTTTATCGCTTCTTCAGCGCGCCTGGCCCCGTTTATGTCCCTCCCGATGCCGACTATACCCGTGACCGCCCCGTCCCCGTCCATCAGAGGCATGTTCCTCGACTCGCAGAGGACGCCGGTCTTGCTGAACAGGAACTCGGCCCTCGGACAATTTCCCTTTAGCGTCTCCCTGAAGGCCGCCTCGGCATCGGCGACGGTCCGGCCCTCGACAAGAGTGACGAACCCCGTCCCGATGAGGACCGCGGGCTCGGACCCTGCGAACTTCACTGAAGCCTTGTTTATGTAGATTATCTTCCCGTCCGCGTCACAGACGTAGGCGAGGTCGCTCAGATTTGAGAATAGCGTCTTGTACCTGGAGAGGCAGTCGCCCGGGTGCCTGTTGCAGGCGCCAAAGCTTACGCCGCTTTCGTCCGATCCCTTTCCGTGCAAAAAGGGACCGCTACCCGGGCCATTTTTTGACTTCAGCATGCGGTCCTCGTCGAGTTGCCTGACGCTTTAAAACCCTACAGAAGAGAGTAAACCGTTAACTGCCTATCACAGGTTCTTTTCGGATATTCTGGAAAAAGCTTTAAATTATCGATTTAAGAATGGCCTCAATTGACACCCCGGATTCAGGGTATAGACTCTATGTAGACACTTTCCCCTTACAGAAACAAGTAAAAACCTGCCGTAATTCGCGGAGATGCGTAAACTTTCCGGTCTGCGTCAACCTCCGTTTTTAGAGGCGTCGAAACATGAAAATAGGAGCGAGATACCTCGATGGAGAGACTGAATTTACGGTCTGGGCCCCGTTGAGGGAGAGGGTCGCGCTTGAGTATTCCCCCGCGGGCAAGACAGGGTTTGAGTCCCTCGACCTCGAACGCGCCGGGTCCGGGTACTGGAGGGCGCTCGTCAAGGGTGCCGTCCCCGGAGCGCTCTATTCGTTCATGCTCGACGGCAAGGAGCGGAGACCCGACCCCGCTTCCCGCTCCCAGCCCAAAGGGGTGGACGGCCCCTCCGAGGTCGTGGACCGCTCTTACGGATGGCGGGACTCTTCATGGAAAGGTGTAGCGCCCGCCGGCATGATCATCTACGAGATACACACCGGCTCTTTTACGCCCGAGGGCACTTTTGAGGCGATAATCCCGAGGCTCGGGGAGTTGAACGCGCTTGGCGTGAACGCAATCGAGCTCATGCCGGTCGCCCAGTTCCCGGGGACAAGGAACTGGGGCTATGACGGGGTATTCCCTTTCGCCGCCCAGAACTCATACGGGGGGCCGAGAGGGCTCAAGCGACTCGTGGACGAGTGCCACCTCTCAGGCATCGCGGTCATACTTGACGTCGTATACAACCATCTCGGCCCGGAGGGGAACTGCCTCCACGAATTCGGCCCGTATTTTACGGACAGGTATAAAACGCCCTGGGGCCCGGCGATAAACTTCGACGGGCCGTTCAGCGACGAGGTGCGGAACTTCTTCATCGAGAACGCCGTCCATTGGTTCGAGGACTACCATGTTGACGCGCTCCGGCTTGACGCAGTGCACGCCATGTATGATTTCAGCGCGACGACATTTCTCCTCGCGCTCGGCAGGCGCGTACGCGCGTTCTCGAAAGAGGCCGGCAGGCCTTTTTACCTCTTCGCCGAATGCGACCGGAACGACCCCTCGCTCGTGAGGGACCCGTCGCTCGGCGGAGCGGGCCTCGACGGGCTCTGGTGCGACGACTTCCACCACTCGCTACACGCGCTCCTTACAGGCGAGCGGGACGGGTACTACGAGGACTTCGGAGATATCGACCAGCTCGAGCGCGCGTTCAAGGAAGGGTTCGTCTACTCGGGCCAGTACTCGAAGTACCGGAAAAAGAGCATCGGAGCGCCTTTGACCGGCGTAGAGCCCTCGCGGCTCGTCGTATTTTCGCAGAACCACGACCAGACAGGCAACCGCATGCTCGGCGAGAGGCTCTCCAGCCTCGTCTCGTTCGAGGCCTTGAAACTCGTTGCCGGGGCCGTCATCCTCTCCCCGTTCATCCCGCTTCTTTTCATGGGAGAGGAGTACGGAGAGGACTCTCCGTTCCTTTATTTCACGAGCCACGCCGGCAGAGAGCTCGCGGAGGCCGCCGCGCGCGGCAGGGCCGAGGAGTTCAGGGGATTCAGGTGGAAAGGGACGCCTCCCCCGCCCAACAGCGAGGAGACCTTCCTTAAGACAAAACTCGACTGGGAAAAGGGGCGAACGGGCAGAGGCCGGACACTCAGGGAGTTCTACAGGGCCCTGATAGAGATCAGAAAGACAGCTCTGTCGCTTGCCGGCTCGTCATGGGATTCGGTCGAGGCCGCCCCCGAAAGGAGGCTCCTCTACCTCCAGAGGCGGAGCGATGAAGCGAAGGCGCTCGCCGTATTCAACTTCGGCAAAGAGGCCTCGGCGGCAAATATCCCGCCGGTCTCCGGGAGATGGCTTCGCGCGATCGCTTCCTCCGACCCCCTGTGGGGAGGCGGAGACGAGTGGTCCGTCACCCCGCCGCGGATCGACGGCCCCGGTCCCTTAAGGCTCTCCCCCGAGTCCTTCGTCCTTTACATAAAGGAGGGCTGATGGACAGACACGTCTGCATACACGGCCACTTCTACCAGCCGCCGAGGGAGAACCCGTGGCTCGAGGAGATAGAACTGCAGGACTCGGCCTACCCCTATCACGACTGGAACGAGAGGATATCGGTCGAGTGCTACGGCCCGAACGCCGCGGCCCGCATACTCGGCGAAGGCCTCGAGGTGATAGACATCATCAACAACTACTCGAAGATAAGCTTCAACTTCGGCCCCACGCTCCTTTCCGACCTCGAAAAGAGGAGGCCGGAGATATACAGGGCGGTCATCGAGGCCGACAGGATGAGCATGGCAAACTTCTCGGGCCACGGCTCGGCGGTCGCCCAGGTCTACAACCACATGATCATGCCGCTTGCGAGCTCAAGGGACAAGCTTACGCAGGTCCGCTGGGGGCTCGCGGACTTCAGGAAACGGTTCGGCAGGGACCCCGAAGGCATGTGGCTCCCGGAGACCGCGGTCGACCTCGAGACACTCGACATCCTCGCATCCCACGGCATAAGGTTCACGGTGCTCGCGCCGAGGCAGGCGAAGAGGACGAAGAAGGCCGCCAGGGGCGCCCGGTGGAAAGAGTCCGATGTCGACACGCGTCTGCCTTACCTCGTGGAGCTCCCGACGGGCAATAGCATCGCGGTCTTCTTCTACGACGGGGCGATCGCCCACGAGGTGAGCTTCGGCGGGCTCCTCTATAACGGCGAGGCGTTCGCGAGGCGCCTTGCCTCTGCGGCCTATCAGGACGGGACGCCCTACATGGTCTCGATAGCCACCGACGGAGAGACCTTCGGCCACCACCACAAGTACGGGGAGATGGCGCTCGCCTACTGCCTCCATTTCATCGAGTCGAACTCGCTCGCCCGCTTGACGAACTTCGGCGAGTACCTTGAGAGGCACCCCCCCGACCACCTCGCCGAGATACACGAGAACTCGTCATGGAGCTGCGTCCACGGCATAGAGCGGTGGAGGGACGACTGCGGCTGCAACTCCGGGACGCGCAGGGACTGGAAACAGGGGTGGAGGAAGCCCTTAAGGGACGCCCTCGACCGGCTCCGGGACTCGCTCTCTCCGATATACGAGGAGGAGGGGGCGAAGTACCTGAAAGACCCGTGGGCCGCGAGAGACGCGTATATCGGCGTCATACTCGACAGGTCGAGGGAGAATATCGACGCCTTTTTCGGCGCGCACGCCTCCCGGGAGCTCTCCGAGCCCGAGAGGATAGAGGCGACAAAGCTCCTCGAGATGCAGAGGAACGCGCTCCTCATGTACACGAGCTGCGGCTGGTTCTTCGACGAGGTCTCCGGCATCGAGACCGTGCAGGTGATGCGGTACGCCGCGCGCGCCGTACAGCTCGCCGAGGAGGCGAAGGGGGTCCCGCTCGAAGACGAGTTCACAAGGAGGCTCGAATCCGCGCCCTCTAACGTGTACTCAAACGGGAGAGAGGCCTACGAGACGTTCGCCGCGAGCGCGCGCATCGATCTCGAAAGGGTCGGGATGCACTACGCGATATCGTCGCTCTTCGACGAGTACGGCAGGAGCGCGCCCATCTACTGCTACGACGCTGAGAGCGACATATACGAAAAATACGAGGCCGGGAAACTCAAACTCGCCATAGGGATAACAGGGGTGAGGTCGAGGGTGACGAACGAGGCCGCCCGGTTCTTCTACTCGGTCCTGCACCTCGGCGAGAACAGCGTAAACGGAGGGATAAGCCCGTTCGCCGGGATAAACCTCTTCAACTCCATGAAGATACGGATGACCGCCGCCTTCGAGAAGAGGGACATACCCGAGATCATAAGGCTCATGGACAAGTACTTCGGCACGAACTCGTACTCGCTCTGGCACCTCTTCAAGGACGAGCAGAGGAAGATAATAGACCAGATACTTTTCCACACCTACGAGGACATAGAGGCCTCGTACAGGCATATCTTCGAAGACAACTTCAATATGATGGAGTTCTTGAGACAACTCGGCATCCCACTGCCGGAGCCGCTCTCGGTCACGGCCTCGTTCACCATCAACACGGACCTCAAGCGCTCGCTCGGCGACGGGCTGGATATCGAGAAGGTCAAAGCCCTCATAAAGAACGCCGAGAGGCTCTCCGTAAGGATCGACGCGGCCACCATGGCCTTCAGGGCCGCAAAGTTCGTGAACGCATCGATGGAGAGGCTCGCCTCAGCGACCGAAGACATCCCTCTCATGGAGACCGCGAGGGACCTTTTGGAGATACTCCGACCGCTGGACCTCCCCATGGACCTCCTTTCGGCCCAGGACACGTATTTCAGGATAGGCAAGGGCTACGCGCCGTCGGTGAAAGAGCGGTCGAATAGGGGGGACGAGGCGGCATCCAAGTGGCTCGCGGTATTCAACGAGCTCGGGGACCGCCTGCGCGTCAAGGTCCGGATATGAGGGTCCCCTCGTCCACATACAGGCTCCAGTTCAACCCGTCGTTCCGGTTCGCTGACGCGGGCGGGGTCATCGGGTATCTCTCGGACCTCGGCATATCCGACATATACGCCTCCCCCATATTCAAATCGCGTAGCAACTCTACGCACGGGTACGACGTCGTCGACCCCGGAGAGATCAACCCCGAGCTCGGGACGCCCGAGGAGTTCAGGGCTCTGCTGGAGGCCGTAAAATCCCTCGGCATGGGCTGGCTCCAGGATGTTGTATCGAACCATATGGCCTACGACGGGGCCAACCAGATGCTCATGGACGTCCTCGAGAAGGGCAGGGGTTCGCGCTACTTCAATTTTTTCGATATCGAATGGGACCACCCCTACGAGGGGATAGAGGAGCGCATTCTCGCCCCGTTCATGGGTACCATATACGGCGAGGCGCTCGAGGCCGGGGAGATAAGGCTCGTCTACGCGAACGACACCTTCTCGGTCGGGTATTACGGCTTTCTCTTCCCTTTGAAGATATCGTCATACTCGACGATACTCACGCACGACATCAAAAGGCTTAAAAGGCGGCTCGGGCGGGGACACCCGGACCTCATAAAGCTCTCGGGGGTCGTCTACGTGATAAAGAACCTCCAGGGCGCGGCGGAGTTCGGGGAGGTAGACGACCAGGTCGCGTTCGTGAAGGGCATGCTCAAGGACCTCTACGACGGGAGCGCCGGGATAAAGACCTACATAGACGAGAACATAGCCGTGTTCAACGGGAGGGCCGGCGACGCGGAGAGCTTCAGCCTCATGGACAGGCTCTTGTCCGAGCAGTCATTCAAGCTCTCGTTCTGGAAGGTCGCGGCCGAGGAGATAAACTACAGGCGCTTTTTCAACATCAACGAGCTTATAACCCTCAAGGCCGAAGACGAGAACGTCTTCAACCACACTCACGCGCTCGTCTTCAGGCTCGTCGACGCGGGCGTGACGGGGCTACGCATAGACCACATCGACGGCCTCTACGACCCGCTAAAGTATCTCACAAAGATAATGGAGCGGAAGGATGAGCTCTACCTCGTAGTCGAAAAAATACTCGCGGGCCAGGAAACGCTCCCCCCCTGGCCCGTAGAGGGGACGACGGGCTACGACTTCATGAACAAGGTGAACGGGATATTCGCGGACGCTTCGAAGGAGGCCCGCGTGACGCGCGCCTATGTCAACTTCACGAATATCAAGACCCCTTACCGCGATCTCTTCTACGAGAAGAAAAGGCTCATAACCGAGATGGACATGACGAGCGACGTCTCAAACCTCGCCCAGCTGCTTAAGCACACGCTCAAGGACGACAGGTACGGCTCGGACATGACCCTCTCGGGGCTTAAAAAAGCGATAGCCGAGGTCATGTCGCACCTACCGGTCTACAGGACGTACATAAGCTCCCTCGCCGTCTCGAACAACGACCGCGCGCACATAAGGGAGGCGGTAGAGAAGGCCGCGAGGAAGACCCCCGCGCTCCTGAACGAGATAAGGTTCCTTGAAAAGGTATTATTGCTCGACTTCATGGACTACCTTACCCCCGAGGACCGGAAAGGGTGGCTAAGATTCGTCATGAGGTTCCAGCAGTTCACGGGGCCGCTGATGGCAAAGGGGTTCGAGGACACGCTCCTCTACGTGTACAACCGGCTCCTCTC
>JACREV010000185.1 GCA_016218095.1 Deltaproteobacteria bacterium
ATGACCAGATTATGCCCGAATTCACTTCCGCTCCGCCATAAAAACTTGGCTCCGCTACAGGCGGCCATTCATCCCCGGGCTTAAAAGCCCGGGGTTTTCTGGCCAGTAAATAAAAAGCGCAGCATATATGGTAATATGTGAGCATTTTTATTTCCGACCTGACACAGAGATCAGGAAAAATAACAATTTTTAGAGGTAGCCTTAAAGAATTACCGCAAGAAACATTATTATCATCCCCAACGCCAGATTAAGCCTTACGAGGTTAACGGATAATCTTTGAAGGGCTGTTTTTTTGGCCGGGACTTCAGTTCGGGCTATTCTGGGACCAAGAAACAACCCCCTGTGAAAGTGTATCGCGATCATCCCAAAGGCAAGGACCACTTTCACGGATAAAATCAGCGAACGGTTCCCCTCGGCAAGGACGGCCCCTGAAAAGTATCCTTTCAAGATCAACGCTACCCCCGTTACCGCCAATACGAGTATGCTGTAGTTGGCCAAAGGTGAGAACCGCTTTGAGACGGCGCCCATGAGCTTGCCCGCGTCCTGGCCGAGCGAGAGCCTCGAGGATGGCATCGCCACAAAGATTATGAAGAAGATCCCGCCGACCCAGACGACAGCGGAGAGCAGGTGAAGCCAGACAAATACCGCCGTGATCACATCCCCCATCTTATCCTCCGTGCTTTAGCATTTTGAGCGGGGTGGCTGGAGGTCTCACAGCCACCCCGCAAACCCTGCCCGACTCATTTTGACTTGACCGGCGGGACACAGCCGCACCCGCAAACGTCTTTTGTCTCTTTTTCAGGTCCCGGCTTCTGAGACAACCTTTCATCGACCCCCTTTTCATCGTCTGCCATGCGCTTCACCTCCTTTTTTATATAAGTCTATGCATATCTACTTATAAAAACCCTAAAAAAAATGTCAGCACTTTCCAGGCTTGTTCGCCGGGTTGCCCTGACATCCGCAGGTGCATATCCTGTTGAGCCTCTGCCGGCATTTTTCAAGGGCCTCTCGATTTAAAGAGTAATATATCCAGTACCCTTGCCGCTCATCCCTCACAAGGTCCGCGGATTTTAAGACCCGGAGATGCTGGGATACGGCGGACTGGGTTACGCCGAGGGCTTCCGCAATCGCGTTTACGCTCATGGGCTCTTTTTTGAGCAACTCGATTATCTCGATCCTCTTATCGACAGAGAGTATTTTAAAGAGTTCGGCCGTCTGCTTCATAAGAATATGCGTAGATGCTAATATGATTGATGTCGATTGTCAAGTCTAATCCAAATCGGGCAACAAAAAAATCTCTAAAGTCTTAAACAAGACCTGCCGATAAATAAAAAAGGAGGTCTACATGATTTCCTCATCCCTTTCAGGCATAAGGGCGGCTGTCACCATGATAGAGGCATCCGCCGGGAACACCGCCAACACGAACACCAACGGATACAGGAAAAAGACGGCCGCGCTGAACGAGGGCGACAAAGGCGGGGTGGTCGCCTCTGTCAAGACGAGCACTTCGCCAGGCATAAGCTATGCCGACACCTACGGCAATGTCTTTGAGGCCTCGACCGTCGACTACGCCGAAGAGGCTGTAAACCGGATGACCGCCAGGCACATGCTCTCCGCCAACATAGCGGCCCTGAAGACAGCCGACGAGATGGAAAAGTCGGTCATAGACATACTCGCCTGACCGTCAGGGTCGAGGCGTCGAAAGGTTTTTACCCCTTGCCCCCTGCCCCGACCCTCCGCCGGTCAAGGGGGAGGGTCTTAAAAAGAAACCCTCTTGGGAATGTAATCTTCCGATTAAAGCAGGCGAGAGTCTTTGAATTTGCCCCTATCCTTCCTTTACAAGCACGGCCCCGAAAAACCCGTCGAGCCCGTCCCTATGCGGGTATGTCCTTAAGAAACCGTCTCTATCAATAAGTTTTGCGCAAGAGGCGGGAAGGCCCTCTCCCGCGTCCTCAAGCCTGAACCCCTTGAATCTATCGAGAAAGCCTTTTACGATCCCATCCGTCTCTTCCGGCTCGAAGGTGCATGTCGAGTAGACGAGCCTGCCGCCCTTTTTAAGGTACCTTGACAGGTTCTCGATGAGCGCCTTCTGTCTTGCCGCGAGTCCCCTTATGTCGCTCTCCCTCCTCCTCATCTTCATGTCAGGCGCCCTTCTTAAAACGCCGAGCCCCGAGCACGGGGCGTCCAAGAGTATCGCGTCAAAGGTCTCTTCTCTAAATGGCAACGGCCTCTCCGAGTCCGCCTCCACGGTCCTTATGATGGAGGCGCCGAGCCTCTCTGCCGCCTTGTCCACGGTCTTGAGCCTCCCGGCGTATCTGTCGAGCGCGAGGACGAGCCCCTTATTCCCCATGAGCCCCGCCATGTGCGTAGTCTTGCCGCCGGGCGCCGCACAGGCGTCGAGTACCGTCATCCCGGGTTTAAGCCTCAAGAGGAGCGGCACGAGCTGGGATGCCTCGTCCTGGATGTAATACCTCCTCTCATGCGCATCCACCCTGCCCTCTACCTTGAGGCAGACCGGAGAATAGGCGCACGGCCCTGCACCTAGCTCCTTTATAAGGGTCTCTTTCGAGGAGAGGATGGCGTTCACCCTCACGGTCCTGGGAGGCCTCTCGTTATTCGCCCTCAGAAGCGCCTCAGCCTCATCGATACCGAGCATCTCTACCCACCTCTTTACCAGCCATTCCGGGTGGGAGTAAAAAACGGAGAGAAACCTTACCGGGTCTTTTTCCTTATCCGGCCATACGACCTTGGTGCTACCGGCGTCGACGGCCCGGAGGACCGCGTTAACAAACCCCGCCTTCCGCTCTCCCCCGGCCTTTACGAGGTTTACGGTTTCGTTTATCGCCGCCCTCGGCGGAATTCTATCGAGGAAAAGGAGCTGGTAGACGCCGAGCCGTAGCGCGTCCAGGACCCTTCTTTCGAGCTTTGCGGTCTTTATCGATGAAAAGGTATCGATGACCCAATCGATCCTCCTCATCCACCTCAAGACCCCGTAGACGAGCTCTGTGGCAAGGGCCGCGTCTACCTCGTCGAGGCCGGATAGCCCCGCGTCAAGAATGATATCGGCGTATGCCCCTGTCTCGACGCGCTCAATGACCTTGAGGGCCAAAGAGCGCGTATTACCGGGCCTTTTTCCTTTTTCCACCGGGACCTCTTCAAGCAAGATTTAAAAAAACCATTTACGCATTCCGGTATTTTGAAAGCAATTAATGAATCTTTCAGAAAATATTTTACATTCCACTAAAGTTGCCAAATCTGCGTCCGATAATAACATATACAGGACTTCTTCTAGGATATTTAAATTCGAATGGAGGCGTTTATGCGATTTTTCAAGCACCTGAGCATCAAGAGCTTTCTGATGGGGGCGGTCGGTCTTCTTGTAGTGGCGCTGGCCGTGCTCTCGGCGGACAACCTGCTCAATACCTACCGTGAGAACAGGGAGGTATCGCGGGTAGACATGGCGAACGA
>JACREV010000183.1 GCA_016218095.1 Deltaproteobacteria bacterium
GATCGTCACATCCTTCCCGATGTAGCCGTTGACCTCGCCGTCTTTCCTCTTGCCGTCTTTTCCGAACATAAGACCTCTATCAGAAAAGCATTAACTGCCGCTGACTGAGCGGAGGAGCTCTATTACCCTTTCGCGCTCATCCGCCGAGTAGTAGTTTATCTCGATCCTCCCCTTGCCGCTCCTCTCCTTAAGCGCGACCTTTGTGCCGAATATCCCGCGCAGCTCGTCCTCGACCTCGGTACCCTGTCCCTGGCCAACGGCGCCCTTTTTCTTTACAGGTTTTGTTCCGCCGCGGTTCGCGATGGATTCGGCCTCCCGGACAGATAGCCCCTTTGTGATTATAGCGCGGCAGGCCTCGACCTGCGCAGAGTGCCCCTCGATAGATAGAAGCGCCCTTGCGTGGCCCATCGAGATGTTGCCCTTTACTATCTCGTCACGCACCTCTATCGGGAGCTTAAGTAGCCTCAAGTAGTTCGCGACCGTCGCCCGCTCTTTTCCGACCTTGACGGCGACCTCGTCCTGGGTTAGTCCGAATGCCATGAGGGACTTGTACGACTCGGCCTCCTCTATGGCGTTCAAGTCCTCCCTCTGGATGTTTTCGATGATTGCGAGCTCGAGAGCCTCTGTGTCGTTCGCGTTCAAAACGACTACCGGGACCTCGGTTAGCCCCGCCATGCGGGATGCCCTCCAGCGCCTCTCCCCGGCGATGAGCTCGTATCCGTCAGTGGTCCTACGCACCACGAGGGGCTCTATGATGCCTTTTTCCTTAATGGAATCGCATAGTTCCTTTAATTTTACCTCGTCGAAGGTCTTCCTCGGCTGGGCCCTGTTGGGGCTTATGTCGACGATCGGGCAGAGGAAGAAATTTTCCTTACCTTCTTTTTGCTCCCTCGGCGCTTGAGCCTCTCCGATGAGCGCGCCCAAACCCCTTCCAAGGACCTTCTTTTTGTTGAGCATGGCCTGCCTCTTGATTGTAAGTGGTTGAATTTATTGTATTTTATGACGCTCGCCGAGTATTATCTCCTTGGCGAGCTCCATGTAGCTAACGGCGCCCCTTGAGTGGACGTCGTAGAGTATCACGGGTTTCCCGAATGAAGGGGATTCGGATAAGCGCACGTTTCTCGGTATTACGGTCTTGAAGGCCTTTTCCTTGAAGTGCTCCCTTATGTCGTCCTCGACCTGGTGCGCGAGGTTATTACGGGAGTCGAACATGGTAAGGAGGATGCCCTCTATCTCGAGGGCCGGGTTGAGCTTTGCCTTTATGAGTTCTATGGTCCTCATTATCTGGCTTATGCCTTCGAGGGCGTAATACTCGCACTGGAGGGGTATGAGGACCGAGTTCGACGCCACAAGGGCGTTTACCGTAAGGAGGCTTAAAGACGGCGGGCAGTCTACGATGACGTAGTCGAAGTGCTCCCTGATAGACGAAAGACAGCTTTTAAGCCTGTACTCCCTCTGGGGGTCGTCGACAAGCTCGACCTCGGCGCCTATGAGGTCTATGGAAGACGGGATGAGTTTAAGGAAGCGTAGCTCCGTGTTCTTGAGGATCGTGCGGAGGTCGCCCTCCCCTATCATCGCGTGATAGATGCCGTTTGAGCCGTTCTTCGACTCCCCTAATCCGCTTGTGGCGTTGCCCTGGGGGTCGAAGTCTATCAGAAGCACCTTTTTTTCAGCGACCGCGAGCGAGGCCGCAAGGTTCACGGCGGTCGTTGTCTTGCCAACGCCGCCCTTCTGGTTCGCAATCGATATTATTCGGCCCATATCCATCCTTTGAGGTTCGGAAAAAGTTTAAAACAGTTCTCGGGACGTTGCAAGAGAAAAGTACCTTTTGGGAGAATGTTCCACGTGGAACATCCCATATTATTGTTGAATGACACCTCCCCCCTTCTAAAGGAGGACCGAGGGTGATTAATCTGCCTTCTTTACTACCACTATCGTCGTTACCCTCTTTGAGAAGGGTATCTTGACCTCATGGGTCTCTATCCGGGTTATACCGGGATAGCCCTTGAGCGCGGTTATCTCCTCGGCTACAGTCGGCCCCTTGATGGCGATGATTCGGCCTCCGGGCCTGAGATAAGGCAAGGCGACCTCGACAAAGCCCTTAAGCTCTGTAAAGGCACGGGAGGTGACGACGTCGAACCCTCCCCGGTTTTTTTCCATAAAACCCCTGTCCTCTGCCCTGACGGATTCCGCGTCTATGCCGACAAGGGCGAGCTTCCTTATAATATGGCGCATGAAGTGGACCTTCTTAGATACGGAATCGATGAGGCAGACATACATCGAAGGGGTGGCTATCTTCAACGGTATCCCGGGAAAACCACCGCCTGCGCCGATGTCCAGGAGCCTCGCCGCCCCCTCAAGAAAGGCTGAGGGCGTAAGAGAGTCGAGAAAATGCCTTATGACTATCTCCCTCTCCTCCTCGATCGCCGTAAGATTGACCTTCCGGTTCCAGGCCTTGAGCTCCTTGAGGTATTCGATAAACTTTAGCTGGGCATCTTCAGACAATGCCACCCCAAGCGCCTCAGCCCCGCGCCTTAAGAGGGTCTTTAACTCCGTTTCGCTTATTTTAAGGTCATGTTCCACGTGGAACAATCCTCTTTAAAGAGTTTCATGGGGGGACCTACGGCTAGATGTTCCACGTGGAACATCTAGCCACGGGCGCCTATCTTTTTAAGGTGGACCATGAGCATGGAGATGGCGGCGGGGGTCACGCCGGATATCCTCGACGCCTGTCCGATCGATTCGGGTCTTGTCTTCTTGAGCTTCTCTCTTATTTCGGTGGAAAGCCCCGAGACCTCATCGAAAATGATGGACTGGGGTATCCTCAAGCCTTCTATGCGCTTGAACCTCCCGGTCTCCTCGTTCTGTCTCTTGATGTAGCCTTCGTATTTTACTTCGATCTCAATAGCCTCGGCGACTGAAGGGGAGTAGGTATCGGGCAGGCCTTTGAGGGAGAGTACGGTCTTAAGGTCCATCCCGGGCCTGCGGAGGAGTTCTTGCAGGGTAATAGATTTTTTCAGCTCCGTCGAGCCGAGCGCGAGGAGGGCCGAGTTCACCTCCTGGGTCGGGTTTATACGCTCGCACTCGATAAGGCGGGCAACAGACTCGATCGCCTTTTTCCTCTGGAGAAAGGAGTTGTAGGCATCCTCCCTTACGAGCCCTGCCTCGAACCCCTTTTCACGGAGCCTTGCCTCTGCGTTGTCCTCCCTGAGGATCAGGCGGTACTCGGCCCTGGAGGTGAACATCCGGTAGGGTTCTTTTGTCCCCTTTGTGACGAGGTCGTCTATCATGACCCCGATGTAGGCCTCGCTCCTGTCGAGGACGAGGGGGGGGCTGGACTTTATCTTAAGCGCCGCGTTCACCCCGGCGATCAACCCCTGCGCCGCCGCCTCTTCATAGCCAGAGGTGCCGTTTATCTGTCCGGCGAGGTAGAGGCCTTCGACCTTCTTGGTCTCAAGGGTGAGCTTGAGCTCAATCGGGTCCACATAGTCGTACTCTATGGCGTAGCCGGGGCGCAAGACCTCTACATCTTCTAACCCATTGATAGTTTTAAGGAATTTGTACTGGACGTCTATGGGGAGAGAGGTCGAAAGCCCGTTCGGGTAGACCTCAAAGGTGTCATAGCCTTCGGGTTCAAGGAATACCTGGTGGCGGATTCTCAATGGGAACTTTATGACCTTGTCTTCTATGGAGGGGCAGTACCGGGGGCCCACCCCCTCGATGACCCCGCTATAGAGGGGCGACCTTTCGAGGTTCTCGCGTATTACCCTGTGGGTATCGTCGTTCGTATAGGTTATATGGCAGGGGAGTTGCTTGCGCAAAATAGGCGGCGATGTGAATGAAAAGGGCTTGAGCTCCTCGATGGGCTGGAGGGCCTGCTCTTCGACCTTTGAGTAATCGATAGTCCTTCCGTCGAGCCTCGGGCATGTGCCGGTCTTAAGCCGCCCCATCGAAAGGCCGAGCGACCTTAGGGAATCCGAGAGCCTCATGCTTGCGGAATCCCCGGCCCTGCCGCCGGGGTAATTAAGCAGGCCGATGTGGATAAGCCCCTTTAAGAACGTGCCTGTCGTGACGATGACGGCCCTTGCTTCGATGACCTCCCCGTCGTTGAGTTTAAGGCCCGTTGTGCGGCCCGTTTCAACTATGAGGGACTCCACGACACCTTGTCTGAGATGGAGCCCTTCGGTCTTCTCGACAACGGACTTCATCCTCTGCCTGTAGGCTGATCTATCTGCCTGCGCGCGCGTTGCCCGCACCGCCGGGCCCTTCGAGTCGTTGAGAGTCCTGAACTGGATGGCGGCGTCGTCTATCGCCTTCGCCATCTCTCCGCCGAGCGCGTCTATCTCCTTTACCAGGTGGCCCTTGGCTATGCCGCCAATCGCCGGGTTGCAGGAC